>JAYUTU010000052.1:0-7172 GCA_043754975.1 Bdellovibrionales bacterium
CAGTTTCAGCCGCTTCTAGTTTAGAAAAAAATGTTGTTTCTAAACTATCCCAACTGACTTCCGCTAACAAATTAGTCACATAAGACGAAAAATGTTGCACAGATCCAAGACTGTTTAATTTTATGATATGATCTTTTTGATAAATGAGCCCTTCTTCGTCTAAAAAATATTTAAGTATTGGCCAGTAGGTTCTATCCATATCAGCTGCAATGACCACAATATTATCTATTGCCACTCCCGACTGCACCCACAGCCGAATCTGCGCAACAGCCGTTTTGACTTCAGCTAACTGGGTCGATACACGCTTAAACTCGTTACTGGTCGTACTTTGCATAGGCAGTGGCAATTCGTTAACAGAGCCATAGCCTGCATTATCCTGATATGTTTTTAACAAAAACTGATAGCGCTCTCCCCACTCTGGTCGGGGCCAAAGAATTTTTGTGTCGACTGATTTGGCTAATGTTTTAAATAAGCCCATTTCGACAGAACTCATCTCAGTTCCTAAATCTACAATAAGTGGCAGAGTCCAACCCAGCTGATCAATATTTAGGTTTTGTAAATAAGCTGCAATCCAGCGGGAATCTATTACCTGGTTATCGGCGATAATAAATTTCATACAAGCCCGAGAGAGCAAGTACCATGAATGCCATTTTTTACTTTTTTTATTTGCAGTGAACCATTCACTTAATATGGCATCGCTTTCTGGATGCAACAGAATGGGCGCTAATTCCGAAAGGTATGCATGTAGCGTCGAGGCCTCAGAAAGTTTAATATTTAATGAGCTACCAAATTTTTCCACGAAGTTTTCAACAATGATATTAATAAAATCAGAGGAGACAACGTGCATTTGTGGTGCTAGTCGCCGCAGTGCTATTTTCCAAAAATCGCTAACTCGAAGAATAGATGTTTCAAGAAAGTAGCCCTGTTGATTGAGTAAAATTTTTTGAATTTCATTTTTTGATTTTAAATCAGAAACAATCCAAGTAGCCGATCCAAGCTCATGATTTTCAATAAAGCTAAAAACCGCATCGGGATGTCTGACTGGAATAAACTCAAGCATGCAAAAAAGGGTACACTATCTTCGTTGCTTAAGCCTTCTTTTTTTGCCGCCCATGTCGTTCAACTTAAAACTTTGATCAAAATCTAGCCGCAAGGTTACACTATAAACTTCACGGTCATTTTTCAGTTGTCCCGCTGCGTCCGCTAATTCTGATGTGTAAAAAGCAGCATCAGCCTCGATAAGCCACAGATCAATTCCTGCGCCGTATGTCAAATAGCCCTGATTTAGCCCTGCTCGCAAATCGATCCAACCAAAAGAAGCTTCTGTACCCAAATGAATCTTTTTACTGAAATCTTCGTTCGGTGTCGTCACAAATTTATATTCTAAGGCATGAGTAAAACTGACGATGGAAATATCCTGCTGCACGGATAGCCCAAACATCAAATTTTCTGCTTGCGACGGCGGTGATGAAGTCCCTGCCGTTTGGGAAAATGTCGTGCGGCCCAAATCCTTCCATACTGCAGCCAAAGTGGTATCTAATTTAAATGGCAGTGTAACCATTGCCGATAAATCGATGGCATTACCAGTTCCTTTATCTTGAAAACTATTTTCTAAAACAGCTCGATCGGTTGAACCAACTAGATCTGTAACTGGAATATCTTTATTTCCGCCCCAACGTTTTACATGTCTGCCGCTGAATCCAAAGGACGCCTTTGGTCCAATCGGCACAGCCCCTGCAATAAAGTATCCGTAGTCACTAATGAATGTTGCATTAAAAGTTGGAAACGGAGGATTATTAAAGCTTTCTAAAATATAATTTGTTGAATAAAATCCGACTCCGAAATAGGGCATCACAAAGCCAGTTCGTGCTGTTAAGTCAGCAAAGGAATTCAACCCGTAAAATTTATTAATATCTGTCAGAGTTAAAGGTGCTCCATTATTTTGTGCTTGATCTGCAAATCGCTTTGCATCTTTCGAATAAGCTCCCTGAACTTGGGCAACCATAAAATCAAAGCCCTCAACGCGTGTAAGTGCTGCTGGATTATGAAATAAAGCATCAGCACCGCGGACGAAGGAAATATATGTTCCGCCCATGGCTAATGACCGAGCCGAAGGTCCTTGTTGATACAGTTCGACGGCATCCGCTGACAGACTTAGAAATAAAATAATTCCACAAAGTAAATTCATATTTTTTTTCATGGGCATGCCGCTGCAATAGCGACTGGATTTCCGCCTGTAACTACCGCTCCGACCCCGTACTCGACCGTATTTAAAATATCACGCATTGTATTTCTGACGGGTGCGGTTATATCCGCAGGATTAGTAATTTGGCACGTTGAACCCGCAACTAAATTACATTGTGTAATACTGTCATTAATAGATGTTTGAGAACTTCCGCCCAGTTGCGCTGTCGACAGAGAGCTAAAATTTTTTGCCATAAACCCAAAACCTAAAATAATATTATCAATGACAGCATCGCTCAGAGCACACAGATTTTGGTCAATAGTTCCATCTCCATTTACTGGAGCCGTGTCTGCAGAGGTACGTGTTTGCGTTCCCATAAGGCTCATACCAACCACTGACACAAATGCATTCTGATTTGTTGTCCGCACAGGGGTGTCACCGATAAGCTGCATGGTATTTAATGCCAACAAGCAGGATGCCGAATCCACTTCAACGCCAACAAAAGGATTTAAAACTAACCTGAACGCAGAACCAGCCGTCGAGGTCGAAAGACTGTTAACAAAGTTCGCGAAGTTAAGACCGCATTTTCCGGCGTAAGCACTGGCTAGGGTTTGTCGAAATTCTGATTTCACTCGTGACGCAGGTGACACCTGCACTGTTAAAATAGTGATCGCATTTTGGTAACTAAAAATATTTATGTTTGCTTTAGCCTGAATCAACAGTTCGGTATCTTCGTCGCTGGACGCTAGATCTTTAAACGCATTCGAGCAGCTTGAAAGCGCAACGACTAATATGAATTTAAAAACTCCATTTAAAAAATTCATTTCTAAAACCTCAGTGCGAATTTAGTATTTAAACGTCGATCTTCCCGGGGAGCCAACTCGGTACCAACTTCTTCTCCGTAAGAGCTGACCTGCCATTGAAATTTTTCGCTGGCGATCTCAAATCCTGCAGTCCAGTACCTTTGATTATAACCCATTCTGAAAAAGAAAATATCACGAGTGTTGATTTCTACTCCAAAATGCGCCCGTTTGGCCTGATCTGTATCATTCCTAGAGTTCGTGACATCACTGTATTCTAAAGTCCACACACTACGAACGTTATTAGAGTGAATTGGGAAAATAGCTATAGCTGCATCAACAGATTGTTTCACAGTCGCTGGCCGCGATGTCGTGCGCAGCCTAAAGCCATCTTGCTTATCAAAAACTGTTCCGCCAACATCGTGCACGACAGCACCTAGTGTCGGAATAAAATACCAAGGAATCTGAATAAGTAAACCGGCATCAAAACTAAACCCAGTGCCTTCTGATCCAATCGTTTTTAGATCCAGCGGCCCCGTTGTTGAAAGTGTTGGATTGACTAACTCGATACGATTAAGTGCTTTAACATTTGCACCAATTTTAATTCTTCCGTCGAAAAGTCGCAGATTTGAACCCAGCACAAGGGCGGCATCACTTTGGTATTTTATATCCATAGTTGTACCTGTTAATTCTGTTTCAGCACTAACATCATTTTTATATAAAAGCCCAAAGCCAATATTGCGTCTTACTAACGACGGTGAGATCTGAGCTTTAGCATGGTAATAGGTGCCACGATTCGTATCCAAAACTGTTTTAATCGCATCAATTTCAAATGCTTTTCCAGTAAAACTTGAGGAGACCTGTCGCACAAAGTTTGACGAGGCTTCAAATTCAGGATCAATCGCAGTTCCGTAAACATCTCGAATACTTCCGAGGTTAGCTGGATTCCGGTAGAGAGCTGTCTCATCGCTACTCACCGCTACACTGCATCCGCCCATTCCTAGGGACCGCGTGTTGTTGTAAAGTTCAAACCACTCTGAATTAGCAGAGGCGTTGACACTGGCTAAGCTTGATAGAACAAGAACGCATCGTGCGCTGATAGAAATCCGTTTCATAGTTAACGTATCGGGAAAAATTCGGAAAAGCTTGAGTCAGACTGAGACAATCCAGACTTTTAGCGAAGCAGTTTCTGGACTAAAGTTCTAATTTGTAATTGAAGATTAGCAACCGTTGTTGAATTATCAAGGCAGTAATTAGCACGAGGTAACTTTTCACTCAGTGGCATCTGCGAGCGAATACGATCCATAACTTGCTGATCAGTTAGGTTATTTCTAGCTTTTAGCCTGGCCTTCTGAGTTTGTAAATCACACCAAACCAAAATTGTAGAATCAAATTGCTGCTGTAGATTTTTTTCGAATAAGAGCGGTACATCATAAAAGCATAATTTTTCCCCTCTGAGGAAGATCTCTTTTTTTTGCTTTTGTACCTCAAGCTGAATGAGAGGATGTAAAATGGCTTCTAATTTTTCTTTTTGCTCTGCAGATTTAAAAATGATGTCAGCTAATGCTGATCTGTTGAGTCGGCCGTCTTCGGAAATAATGCCAGTCCCAAAACAAGACACGACAGATTCGTAACCTTCGTGAGCTGGATCAACGACCAGTCTAGCAATTGCGTCGGCATCAATCACAGCAAAACCTAGACTTTCAAAAAGCTTTTTGGCAGTTGATTTACCAGTCGCTATACCTCCGGTCAGGCCAATCCATTTCAAAGTCTCATCCTTTTCTGTTTTTCATCAAGAATTGTCATCTTTAAACCGATGTTTTGCAAGTAGGAGTAGTTCACTCATGTCGTCAAAGCCCGAGCAACCATACGAAAAGTTTGGTAAATATGTGCTCTTAGAAAAAATCGCCGCGGGCGGCATGGCCGAGGTTTATCTAGCGAAGTCTGCAGTCGCTAACGGTTTAAATAAGTTTGTTGCGGTCAAACGTATTCTGCCTCAGTACTTTAGCAATGAAGAATTTATTGAGATGTTTAAAGATGAAGCCAAAGTTGCCATCAATTTAAACCATAGCAATGTGGTTTCAATTTATGACTTTGGAATTGAGAAAAAACAATTTTATCTAGTCATGGAATTTGTTGAGGGCAGAAATTTACGCCAAGTCATCAACGAGCTTAAAAAAACTAACAAAAGTTTTCAGATCGACCAAGCTATTTTCATGATCAAAGAAGTTGCTGCAGGCTTAGACCACGCTCACCGATGTGTCGATGCCAATTCAGGCCGACCATTAAATATTACACATCGTGATATGAGTCCTCAAAATATTATGATTTCCTTCGAGGGCGAAGTAAAAGTTATCGATTTTGGAATCGCAAAAGCCGAAACCGAAAAAGAAGAAACTAAAGCCGGAACCTTAAAAGGAAAATTCAGTTACATGAGTCCCGAGCAAGCTGAAGGTGCCTTGATTGATCCACGCACTGATATTTTTGCTATTGGCATTGTTCTGTGGGAACTCTTGGCTAATGACCGGCTGTTCACTGGCAGCAATGAAGCAGCTATTTTACGTAAAGTTCGCGATTGCCAGATACCACCGATTAGAAAAGTAAATCCCTTGGTTCCGCAAGAGCTTGAACGAATTGTCATGAAAGCACTCGCTAAGGATCGAAATGTCCGTTATCAAACAGCAGCAAACTTGCACCGTGATTTAAATCGTTTTCTAAACATGCAGTACCCTGACTTTTCTTCGCAAGACTTTAGTCTATCACTCAAGGAATCTTTTAAAGTTCCCTATTTAGAGGCCCGAGAAAAACTAATTGAATACGCCAAAGCAGAATTAGGCGGCCGCGAAGTTACGCTAACAGAAACAGAAGTTCCGCAAGCAGTTCAGACGAAACAGCCAAATTCTGAGAACCTCACTGTCGTGCCAATGCCTCAAATTCCAGTGGCACCTCCAGCTAAAGTTGAACCTCAGGTGAAAATAAATTTGGACGGAGTTTTAGGTGCTAACATCGGTAAAGGCACTCGGCAACCCACTGTGAATCGCTCACCGTTTAATACCGGAGTGCAAGCTGCGAAATCCAAAGCCAATCATTCATCCGGGCAGCACACACGGGTAACTCAAATTACTCAAGCAAATTCTAAGACTGGCAACTCGACAGATTTGGTTGAGGTCACCTTAAAATTCTTAATTTTTGTAGTGCTGGTCACTGGCGGAGTCTGGGGCATTAAGACAAATTTTAAGTTCGGCGGTTCGGAATCTATACTTGCAAGAAAAACGACTGAAACTCAAGCTGGGCAAATTGAACTGTCAGCAACGGCCTCGGTGAAAATGTCGGTCAGCAGTTCACCCAGCGGCGCAAGTATTTTTATTAATGGCACTGAAACCACAATGGTGACTCCAGCTATCATTTCTATCACAGCCAACACGGACACGATTATCGCATTAAAAAAAGAAGGTTATCTTCCCTATGAGACCAAGCAAAATATAAATGAAACCGGTCGTCTATCTGCTACTTTACAATCAGCTGCCCAGGCGGCTTACTTAAATATTTACTTATTAAATGGCGGACCTTCCACTAAAATTTATGTTAATGGAAAAGAGCTCAGCGAAAAGGCTCCAATTCTGAAATACACTGTGCTGGCTAGTGCACAGGCCGTAGTTCGGGCCTACAACCCGATTACCAAACAAAAAGACGAGCTTCGATTTACACTTCAGCCAGGTGAAAATAAAAAAGTTGAATTGATTCTTGGCCGTAACCCAGAAGTCCAACGCCAATGACAATCGGAAAGTGGCTCATTGATTTGCAAAACCGTTCCGACGGAGATGCTTTCAAATTCAAAACTGAAGACAAATGGCAGGTCATTTCGTGGAGTGACTATTTGCAAAAAACGATTTCATTAGCAAAACAAATTCAAGATTTTGGAATCAAACGAAAAGATCATGTCGGCATTTTATCTTCAACACGCTGGGAATGGGTCGTTGCCGACATGGCTATTATTGGCCTTGGCTGTGTTTCTGTTCCTTTGTATGCGAATTTAAGTGATGATGATTTGTTATTTATCATCAATCATTCTGAAATAAAGATGTTGATCATCGAGGGTCCCTCTTATTTTCAACAAATAGAACGAATAAAATCGCGGTTTCTAGCTCCAGTGCAAATTCAGTCATTTTCTAATTATAATTTTGAAC
>JAYUTU010000053.1:0-16193 GCA_043754975.1 Bdellovibrionales bacterium
CGTACTACAAGGAGAAACTTATATGCTAACCACGATAAACCTGAAACACTTTGAAAAACTGTTCTTTTTCTTTATGTTCCTCGTCGTCTGCGCGTTCAGTTTTTCGTGTGCAAAAAAGCCCACTGGAGTTCGCGCTCAAGTTCGAAAAACTGAGGGAGTGAATCTTAATCCACAGATTTCCACGCAGTCTGAACAGCAAGCACAATCGCAAAGCTTGGATTATAAAATCGTGACTGTAAGTACGCCCACTGTTTTAGATACAGGTTTTACGGTTGATTCAGATTTACAGAACCCGTCGCGCCAGTTTATTCCGATTACGACTCGCCATGAAAATGGCAATGTCTTTTCAAAAGGTTCTTTTACCGATTCCAGTCGCGGAGTCGTTGTACACATAGAAGCTGAATGCTTTGGGGCTGATTGCTACAAATATCTTCTTTTAGTGAGTGTTAAAAAGAACGATCAGACAGTGTATCAAACTGCAGCATTATCTTTTAAATGTGATGATACATTCTATGCTATTTCAGTGGCGCAAGGAGTGGCAAACTTTTTCAGCAGCATCGATGATTTGAACGGCTACACAGAGAAGCGAAACTACACAACTAAAAATGATTGTGCTTCCGCTGAATAATTTCTAAAGTGCCGGCATGTATGAATTTTTCCAATCCCTGCTACACATCGATGTCACGATAGCTTTATGGGCCCAAACGTGGGGCCCCTATCTGTATCTCATCCTATTTCTAATTATTTTCGCTGAGACTGGCCTGATAGTAACTCCATTTTTACCGGGTGACTCCTTGCTGTTTGCTGTTGGAGCCCTGGCAGCTACAGCTGCTGCATTTGATGTGCGGCTATTAATTCCGCTACTTATCAGCGCGGCACTTATTGGAGATTCGCTTAATTTTTTTGTTGGTAAAAAATTTGGTCGTAGGCTTTTTGAAAAAGAATCTGTTCTATTTAAGCGCTCGTACTTGTTTAAAACAGAACAGTTTTTCGCAAAGCATGGAAACAAGGCCGTATTTCTAGCACGTTTTTTTCCAATCCTTCGCACGTTTGCACCCTTTGTGGCGGGCCTAGGGCAAATGAAATACAAAACCTTTTTCACGATGTCGTTCCTGGGATCGATTGCCTGGATTAATATTTTTATCTTAGCGGGATATTTTTTCGGCCAAATTCCAATCATTCAGAAAAATTTTACAGTGTTGGTGATGGCCTTAGTGCTACTACCTGCTGTGCCTGTCGTTATAGCAGCTATTAAATCAATTCTAAATAAACGTACAGCTAAGCAAAACTGAGCATTGTTTTTGAATATTTTTTATGGCACCTTCGTTGCTATTCAATAAGCCATAGGTCCAGTTTGGGCCAAAACGAAACCATTTTACGGGGGTAAAATAATGAAGAACTTAATTAACATAGCTGTAGTAGCAATCACAGCTGCATCACTTGTAGCAGTTGCGCAAACACCAAGCACAACAACGACAACACCGACTGATTCAACTGTACTAACTATGCCTGCGGCAACTGCAACTCCGCCAGCAACGGAAGTAACACCTACAGCAAAAAAAGCGAAAAAAGCAAAGACTACAAAAAAAGCAAAACCTGCGGCTCAAGTAATGCCGGCAGCTGAAACGACACCTGCTACTACTACCCAAGCATCCCCAGCCATTGAAACTCAGGGCGCGACAACAACAGCACCTGCAGGAACTTCGACTGCAACTGTAACTGTACCTGCCGAATCTAAACCATGGTTTGCAGCTATTGTTATGCAAGCATCTGCTTCAAATGAAGATTTAAAAAATGTTGGAGCTGCAGAAATTGAAACAATTAACTTCATCGGTGCTGGTTATAAAATTTCAGCAACAAACAAAATTGGCGTTCGCCAATATTTTTCTTATAAAACCACTCCTAATAACGCGAACCGCGTTGAGCAAGAAGTGACTGCCATTACCTTCGGTACAAAAACGGCCGGAATTCTTGGCTCTGATGAAATAGCGCCATTATTTTGGTATTACATGCCCACATCTCAATTGACGAAGGCTTTAAATACTGAAGAAAAAATTAATCACGATGGAACACTTCGTTTAGATGCTGAAATTGCTTGGACTTTGAATCCTAAATGGACTGTATCTTACTACTTAAATCCACGCCAATCTATGGTTTACAAGCAAAGCTTCATAAACCGTAAAGGCGAGACAAACACAATCGAAGCGGACACACGTCTTATTCACTACGGTTTTGTCTACTATAACGTTGCTGAAACCATTCAAGCTTATAGCTCTGTTGGTTTAGATCAGCGTGCTCGAACTGCGACTTTAACATCGCACAGTGATAATGCATTACTAGCAGTCGGCGCTAATTTTGTTATGGGAAAACTCACTCTAAATCCTGAAGTTGCAAATACAGTAGGATTGAAAAAGAATGGTGGAACTGTAAGTGCACCTCGTTGGTTGCAAACAGAAGATCTTGAGTACCAGTTGACGGCAGCGCTGTCGTTCTAATCGGATCGCATAAATTTAATTGTAAATTTATTTATCGAAAAGCCCCGGTTGAAAAACTGGGGTTTTTTTTTAATCGAAGTGCTAATCAGTAAAGTATTTACTCGTCTGCAGATCCGTCATCCACGTCATTGGTTAGAGCTTCACCCGCAGGAAGAAGCGGCAGGGGATCAACGGGTCCGTCCAGCTTACGAATCTCAAAATGCAAATGCGGTCCTGAAGATCTGCCCGTGTTTCCCAGAGCGCCGATCACTTCGCCTTGTTTGATATTTGCACCTTCGTGCACGATAATTTTATCTAGATGTCCATACAAAGTGGCCCACCCATCGGGGCTTTCGACCATGACCATTTTTCCATAACCTTTAAAACCCTTACCAGTATAAATCACGCTGCCATCGTGGGCCGACATAACAGCAGTTCCTCGTGTTGCGGCTAAATCAATGCCTTTATGTGGTCGCTTGCGACGTTTGGTTCCACGAGGTAGAAAACCGCGAGTCATGCGGGCTTCCCAAACAGGCCAGTCAAATTGAAACTTACGTTTTACTTTTTTATTTTTCGTGCTCGCAGCAGAGGCCTGCGTGTCGCTTTCAGGATTGATACGAATTGAATTACTGCTTTTATCAACTTGAATTTCATCACCACCACTTGTAGCAGGTTGAATGGTTTCAGCATTTCTAAAAGTGGGCTTTGCTGAACACGAAATAAGTACTGCTAAGCTCGCAAGCTTTAGTAGATTGGAAAACTTTGACATAGCTCTTTCACTTGATTTTTTACCTGCTGTTTGATGTCAGCATTTTCTGGATTAGATAATACGTTTCCAATCCACACACCTATTTGTTTTAGTTCAGCTTCTTTCATTCCCCGTGTTGTTAATGCGGGCGTACCAATGCGAATTCCACTGGTGACAAAGGGCGAGCGTTTTTCATTAGGCACAGTGTTTTTATTTACCGTGATACCGGCTTCATCTAACACGGCTTCAGCCACTTTGCCGGTAATCTGTTGGTACTTTTCGCTAGAAGCCAGATCTATCAACATGAGGTGATTGTCTGTACCCCCGGTGATTAAGTGAAAGCCCTGTGAGAGTAAAACATCCGCTAAGGTTTTTGCATTTTTTAAAACCTGTTCGATGTAATTTTTAAAACCAGGTTCTAAAGCTTCTTTAAACGCGACGGCTTTGGCGGCAATAACGTGTTCTAGCGGCCCGCCTTGAATGCCAGGGAAAATGCGCGAATTCATCAGCTTTGCTTTTTCTTCTGAATTCGTAAGGATAATCCCGCCGCGGGGACCACGTAATGTTTTATGTGTGGTCGACGTGATATAATCGGCAAAGCCAACCGGGGATTGATGATGACCTGTTGCCACAAGCCCGGCAAAATGGGCCATATCAACCAACAAAGTGGCACCGACTTCGTCAGCTATTTCTTTAAATTTTGCAAAATCTAAGTGGCGCGGGTAGGCACTGTAGCCCGCAATAATTAGTTTCGGCTTTGTTTCCAGCGCCATCGTACGAATGGTGTCGTAATTTAATAATCCAGTGGCTGCATCTAATTTATAGCCCGCAACTTTAAATAACATACCGCTAAAATTCACAGGGCTTCCGTGAGTTAAGTGCCCACCATGAGATAAATCCATTCCTAAAATGGTTTCACCAGGTTTCAGTGCCGCCAGGTATACTGCCATATTAGCGTTTGATCCTGAGTGCGGTTGCACGTTAGCAAAGCCCACGTTAAATAATTTTTTTGCGCGCTCGATCGCTAAAGTTTCAATGCCGTCGACATAATGACAGCCGCCATAATAGCGCTTTCCCGGGTAGCCCTCGGCATATTTATTTGTAAGTACTGAGCCTTGCGCTTGCATCACGGCCTGAGAGCAGTAATTTTCAGAGGCTATCATTTCGAGGCCGTCGTGCTGGCGCTCAGTTTCAAGTTTTAAAAAGCCAGAGACTTCAGTGTCAAAACTTAGATCGTTTTTTAAATTTGTCGTCATGGTTTATTATGAAATGCTGGAACCTATTTTAGCAACTCTGGTTTGATGGCGACCCCCTGCAAAAGGTGTATTTAGAAACAATGTGGTCCATTTTTTAGCATCTTCCACAGAGCAGTACCTGGAACCAATGCATATAACATTAGCATCATTATGTTCACGAGATAATTTGGCTAAGTCTTCGTTATAAATTAAAGCGGCGCGGATAAACGGATATTTATTAGCCCGTATGGCCATGCCTTGGCCAGAGCCACAAATTAAAATGCCAGTGGAATCCGCATGGGACTTCATTTTCTGACAAACTAAATCGGCAAAATCAGGGTAATCAACGGATGAATCCGAAGTCGGTCCCAAATCTTCAATGTCATGAGTATTTTTTAAAAATTGAAAAATGTCGTTTTTAAAATTAAAGCCCGCGTGATCTCCGGCGATAAATATTTTTTTTTTCATCAGCCTTCAAACCGTGAGAATACCAAACAGCTGTTGGTACCACCAAAGCCAAATGAATTATTCATCACATGTTTTAATTTGCCGTCGCGGGCCGTGTTTGGAACATAATCCAAATCACAATCGGGACTTGGCGAATTTAAATTAATTGTGGGGGCAACTTTTTGATCGACCAAGCTCATTACGCAAAATGCGGACTCAACCGCACCAGCTGCGCCTAACAAATGCCCCGTCATTGATTTTGTTGACGAGATCCAAATTTTCTTTGCGTGATCTTTCATTAATTTTTTAATCGCTAAGGATTCTAATGGATCACCCATTGGCGTACTGGTGCCGTGGGCATTCACATATTGAATATCGCTTGGACTTAACTGCGCATCAGCCAAGGCCGCTTCCATCGCATTGACGAAACCTTCGCCGTCAGGATGGGGAGAAGTAATATGATAAGCATCCGATGAGGCGCCATAACCAGAAATTTCACATAAAATATTGGCTCCGCGTTTTTGTGCATTTTCTAGTGATTCAACAACAAAAGCAGCAGCCCCTTCGCCAATAACAAAACCATTACGGTCTTTATCCCAGGGCCTGGACGCTTCTGTAGGACTGTCATTTCGAGTGGATAGGGCGTGCATGTTATTAAAACCAGCCACTGCGATTGGAGTCACTGTCGATTCAGTTCCACCCGCAATCATAGCGTCGGCTAAACCGAAGCGCACATAATTATACGCTTCACCCAAGGAGTGAACTCCGGTCGCGCACGCTGAAGTGATTGTAAAATTTGGACCCTTGATGCCAAACAAAATGGAAATCCAACCTGGTGCTAAATTAGTAATAACTGAGGGAATAAAAAACGGTGAGACCCGTCCCGGGCCTTTTTCTATAAGACGTGAATGTTGCTCTTCGATGAAGGGTAATCCCCCCATGCCGGAGCCCATAAAGACGCCGATGCGTTTGCTATTTTCAGGAGTGATTTTTAGCCCCGACTGATCCAATGCCATTTTTGTGCTGGCAATTGCGTACTGAATAAAAAGATCCATTTTCTTTTGTTCTTTTTTTTCAATATACAAATCAGCGGAGAAATTTTTGACTTCGCCAGCAAAGCGCACATCGTACGTGCTGGCATCAAATTTTGTAATTGTCGCAATTCCAGATTTTCCTTGAAGCGCGGCAGACCAACTGTCTGACAGTGTATTTCCTAACGGAGAGACTGCCCCTACGCCAGTAATGACCACACGCTTTTGACCCTGAGGCCGCGTCAAGCTCATCACAGAAATTTACGCTTTACCTTTAGCTGTCAGGTACGTCTGAACATCATTAACTGTTTTCAATTTTTCAGCGTCTTCGTCAGGAATTTCAAGGTCGAATTCTTCTTCCATAGCCATGACTAACTCAACGATATCTAAACTGTCGGCACCCAAGTCATCGATAAATGAAGCTTCTGATTTTACTTTTTCTGGATCCACACCTAATTGCTCGACAATGATATCTTTTACTTTTGGGCTCACTGACATTGAAGTCTCCTTATTACTGGGCGTTTTATTACTGTTTGTGCTGTCTACGTTCGTGTTTTCTGTATTTGCATTCATTTTGTTTCCCTACCTTTTACATTTTAATTTAGAAACATGCCACCATTTACATGAAGCGTTTGCCCGGTGATATAAGAAGCGGCATCACTGAGTAAAAAGGCAACTGCCGCTGCGACTTCAGTGCTTTCGCCGGGCCTTGCTAATGGAATTCTATCAGAAAAACCCTTCAGCTGTTCAGCTGACAAAGCTGCCGTCATATCGCTTTTTATATACCCCGGAGCCACACAATTTGCACGAATTCCCCGCGACGCAAATTCCAAAGCCACAGATTTTGTAAAAGCTTCTAGGCCGCCCTTGCTGGCCGCATAATTAGATTGTCCGGCATTGCCAGTAGCGCCAATAACCGAGGATATATTAACAAAGCTTCCACAGCGAGCTTTGAGCATCGTTTTGCTAAAAGCTTTCGTAACATAAAAAACGCCGTTTAAATTGGTTTGCATAACATTCTGAAAGTCTTCTGATTTCATGCGTAACAGAAGCTGATCCTTGGTGATCCCTGCATTATTTACGACGCCGTCGATTCCTTGCCATTTCGTCACGATATCAGAAATCACAGTATCGACATTGGACTCATTGGAAACATCCAGCTTCATACACAGGTGCCCGCTGCCAGGTAAGGTTTTAAGTAGTTCATGGGCTAGGGTTTCGTTTGATGAGTACGTAAAGCAAACCTCGGCACCTTGGTTAGCTAAATACGTAACGATAGCCGCACCGATTCCGCGACTTCCACCAGTGACAAAAATTTTTTTTCCAACCAAGTTTAAGGTATTCATAATAGGGAACACGATGACTGAACTAGAGCATCAGCTCAAGTTTTTATTTTTTCTATAACTGCATTGCATTATGTGACGAGTGTTCCTAGAGCTTTCAGGTCTTCCGAAGACTGCGTCGAGAAAACTTTGAAATATTCAGCATCTGATTTTTTAAAAAGACCTTTTAACACAGTGCCATTACCGCATTCGATGATGTGCGTGGCAGCCAGGTGTTTGAGCTCGCGCATAGTCTGTGTCCACTGCACCGGAGCTGAGACTTGCGCAATCAAATTTGCTTTGAGTTTTTCAGCAGTTGTCTCGGACAGTGCGTGCACATTTTGAACTATTGGCAGGCTTGAGTTTTTAAATTCGATCGTTTTAAAAAAAGTTTTCATTTTTTCTTGTGCTGGGGCCATCATTTCGCAGTGAAACGGAGCCGATACTTGCAGAGGTATTAGTTTTACCCTTTTGGCGTCTCCAGGTACTATTTCAGCTTTAAAGTTTGCGCGTAACCATTCTAAAGCAATTTGATTTCCACTGATGACAATTTGCCCGTCACAGTTAAAATTTGCAGGAGATAAGGGTCCAGCTCCTGAGCCTTCAGTTGCCCAGCGACACAAAAATTGCACTTGGTCCTCGCTCAGTCCCAAAGTAGCTGTCATTCCACCACGACCTGCAGGAACTGCTGACTGCATGGCTTGACCGCGTAAGCGCACAGCCCTAACAGCATCACGGAATGAGATAACTGAGCCCAATACAAAACTTGAATACTCACCAATGGAATGGCCCGCAGTCAGGGTTGGTTTTATCCCCAAGACCTCAGTTAAAACCCTGGCAGTTGCTACAGAAAGCGTCAGCAGCGCCGGCTGTGTGTTTTCAGTTAATGCAAGTTCTGCTTCCGAACTTGTGAAACATAAGTTTTTTAAATCCAGATTTATCGCATCACTAGCTTCCGAAAAAGTTTGTTGAACAATAGGAAATTGGTCATAAAGGAATTTTCCCATACCAACTGTTTGGCTACCTTGCCCTGGAAAAACGAAAGCGATTTGATTTTGCATTTAAAATCGAAGAATTGCAGAGCCTGATGTTAGGCCTGCACCGAAAGCAGTTAATAAAATAAGCTGGCCGCGCTTAATGCGACCATCTTTGTAAGCCGTATCAAATGCAATGGGGATACTGGCAGCCGACGTATTTCCAGTTTCATGTACTGTAGAAACTATTTTTGTCATTGGAAAACTAAACTGGTTAGCCACAGCCTCGGTGATGCGCATGTTGGCTTGATGAGGAACGATCCAATCCAGTTGTTCTGCCGCAATACCTGTGGCTTCCAGGGCTTCTAAACAGCAGGCAGCCATCGTGCGCGTTGCATTTTTAAATATTTCTTTGCCCTTCATTTGCATAAAGTGGCCACCTTCATCCAAAATCTGTTGCGAGAAAGGGTGGCGAGTTCCGCCGCCCTTAGCCCACAAAAGTTCGGCATGAGCGCCTTCGGCATGGGCGTGGGCTGTCATCAAATAATTAGTTTCTGTCGGCGCACCTTGAGTTAAGATGAAGGCTCCTGCGCCATCGCCGAAAAGAATGCACGTGTCGCGGTCTTTGTAATTCAAAAGACGCGTTAAATTTTCGGCGCCTATGACTAAAATATTTTTGTAAGCTCCGGTTTTAATGAACTGATCAGCAACAAAAAGGCCATAGATAAATCCAGAGCAGGCTGCGTTAAGATCAAAGGCCATGATATTCTTGGCGCCTAACTTAGCTTGAACTAAACACGCTGTAGCGGGCATTTTATAATCGGGAGAAACTGTAGCTACAAGAATTAAATCAATTTGTTCAACAGACATTTTCGCGTCAGCCAGGGCACGCTTTGCGGCTTGCACGCAAAGGTCAGAGCAGCCTTCGTCGTCGGCCACGACGTGGCGTTTTTCGATTCCCGTTCGCTGGACGATCCAATCGTGGGATGTATCGACCATTTTTTCAAGATCGTAATTGGTTAAAATCTTCTCTGGTAAGTAAGATCCAATGCCAGCTACTTTCGAGCGAAACATCATCTACTTCTTTGCTTTAGCTGCGCTGATTTGCTTACCTTTGTAGTACAAAGCTCCATCGGCTGCTTTAAAAGCACGGTGTGGGCGAACTAATTCTCCTGATTTTTTGTCTAAAGCCATTGCAGGCGCTTCTAAACCATCATGTGACCTGCGCATATCGCGACGTGATTTCGAGGTCTTCTTCTTAGGTGTTGGCATTTTATCCTCCGGAAAAAAGATTTAAATCTTGCTCGAGATTGGCAGCAAAATCAATAGTTAATTCAGCGTTATTAATTCAGCTTTATGTTTTTCAACTTCAAATCTTTTAACGAGGCAAAAGGGTTGGTTTTTTCAACGCTTAAATTCTCATCATAAATAATTGGGCTGTGATTGGATGGTTTATCACACAAAGTGCAATCGCCGTTAGGTTTTGTTTTAGGCATCGGATTAAACGGCACATCGATCGCGATGGCTTCATGCAGATAATCGCCCAAATCAAATTGGTTGTTTTCATATTCTAAAACCGCGACGTTATCTCCGTCATCGGTGATTGCCACGCTGGATTTAATATATTTTCCGGTGCGGTCCATCTCAGGCTTCGGGATCAATATCTCATTAATTTTTTTGGACACTGGAAATTTGAAGTCATCTCCACAGCGCGAGCAGCTTTCGCCTGTGCGAGTCGTGATCGTGCCTGTCAGCACAAAATCTTTGGAGTTCAATGGCTTAATAGTGAACTGAATGGCGTAGGGTTCCTCTTGAATTAAATCAGTAAGGATTGGGTTCAGTTCCGCAGTCTTGCGGTTAAATTCATAGGATCTGCCGTCTTCAGGGATTTCATTTAATTTGATTTTCATAAGGCACTAAGATCTACAGCAACTTGGTCTTTGCCGTCAACTTTTACACCCAACCGTAGTTAAAACTCACACTGATTCGCGGCGTTTTTGAAGCATTTGCAGGAACTTCGTGGCGTAGCCAACTTTCAAACAGAACAACGTCGCCAGTCTTGATTTGTAAACTGACAAATCGCTGGTTTTGCAGTCGAGGCTTGGGCTTCACTTCGGGGGCATTCATCATGAGCCCTAGGCGCGGATCTTCAAATTTCAAGGGGCTTGCGCCTGAAGGCATCGCCACATAATAGGTACCGCTGATCACCGCGTGCGGATGGATATGCCCTGCATGCTGAACGTGGGCCGGCATGATATTCACCCAGCAATTTGTCATCACTAAATTTCGTTTGGTGCGAACTGAGTAATCTAAACGTTTCAAATAGCTGTCGACATGGGTATTAATTTTTTTTTCTAAATTTGTAAACGTGCTCGAAAATTTGTGCAGCTTATCGTTAGAACTATACGACGTGTAACCTTGCGAATAATTTAGTTTAGACCAGGCCTGGCCAGCGACGTCGGCCCTTTGAATTAACCCAATTTCTTCGATTAAATCGGGCACATCAAATTTGATCTTTTTTTGGTAAACCTGGGTTACGAACAGCTGTTTCATCAGCTGTGTATAGAACGAAAAGTGTCTTATTGTAAAACGATTAGGCAAAAATTACCCTAAAATCGATTTTAATCGCATCTGACCAGTCCTTTGTTTTGCAAATCTATTCGACGAGGGACTTTATGGAATTCAAACAGCACGTAGCCGTTCGCACATTACATACTTTACTGGCAGGCGGCCTGCTGGGATTAACATTTTTGTTTGCCTCACAGGCACCAGCTGCTCTTCGCTGCAGCTCCTATTTCTATGAAGAAAAAAGCTTCCATGCCGATATCTTAAAGCAAGTTAAAACTCCGCGCTTTGAAGTCACGAATGTCCTTTTAAATTTTGCGGAACGGCACCAGCTACCTTACAAATGGGTTGCCGTCGGCCCTGAAGAGCGCCGCGTGAACCGTCTTTTTGTAGCTATGGATTACACCAACACCGAACTTCTGAATGAATACTTAAAAGCATTTAATTTAGAAACGCCTCTTTCAGACAAAGGTGGCGGTACGGTTGTTCTTGAAGTCGCCAAGGAAAGCCGAGCCACGCCTGAACACTACGTTTATGCTATGTACCGACGGTACAAAACCTCTGCGGAAAAAATTTACCGTTATGGACGACAGGATATGGCGTGGACGAGCTATTTTTCCTCATGGGTTCGAACCTCAGCAGAGGGCAACACGTCAGGCATAAAGGGCTTTGGGCATCTTATCGAAGTTAAAGAGGCCGAGAAGAAAAATGTCGAAAAATTTCTTGATAACAATGATCTACGCGCCACTTGTAAAAGTGATAACTGCATCGCCTGGTCAACTGGAATTGAGCTTGGTCGTACCGACAAAAATGTACCCGATGTCGAGCGGAAATTTTTATTTAATGAACTCGGCGTGGCGCGCACAATCGCACCTTTTGAAATTGGTCGACGGCTATTGCACGCTGCTAATGAAAATCACACAGCGATTATCGTTTTTGTCGAAGGTGTAAAAGGCACAAATACTTTCAAAAATGAGTTTGAAAAATTTGTCTCACCGGAACCGAAGATTCCCTATTCCAGCATTATTAAAGGCGTTGAATTCACTAATCCGCAAATTGCCGAGGCGCTGAAACAAATTCCTGACGGTGGAAAAGTTTTTATTCCAATCGCAGCTGGCGCTAGTCCAGAGGGTTTTAATGCCTTAATCAAATACGCAAAAACTTTAGAAAAAGGAATTGATGTCCACGTTTTAGTGAACGGTTTAAGCGCCACCGATATCCGTAAAGCTGTCGAGACTACCGAGGGAAAATTACGCATTCACGCCTTATTTCTAGGTGGAAACATGCGGGAATTGTATGCGGAAAAAAAGGTTTCTGTAATTCCAGGAAATCTGTCTGATTTTACGCGCATGATGCGCGATCCTAAAAACACTCATTTCCATTACGATGCCATTCTGGTTCGAGTCACTCCCGAGCAGAACGGAGAGCATAGCCTAGGTCCGAATCAGGATATGATCCGCACCATTTTACGCGACCGTCCGAATATTAAAATTATTGCAGAGATCAACGAAAATATTCCATTTACAAATGGGGATAACCGGATTGCTTCAGACCGGATCAGCTCAAAATTTATTTCAAAAGCAGAGCTCGCTGGACCCACTGTTGTGCCACCGAACGACGTGGATTCAAAAATTGGGTCGTACTTAGGAGCTTTGATTGATTCTGGTGCGACATTACAAATTGGAATCGGAAATATTTTTTCAGGTCTAGCAGCAGGGCTTAAAGAATCAAAAAAACAAGAACTTAAAATTTCAACCGAGATGTTTGGCGATGCGCTAATGGAAATAATGCAAAGTGGAATTGCCACAAAGGCCGAAGTCGGATTTGCTTATGGATCGAAAAGTTTGTATCAGTGGCTCAACAAAAATCCGTCTGTAAAATTTGTGGATACAGAATACGTCAATTCACCAGGACGGATAGCTCGCACTAAAAAATTCCATGCTGTTAACACCGCACTGCAAGTGAATCTATTTGGTGAAGTCAATGCCACTATGGGCCCCGAAGGTCGTATCAGTAGCCCGGGCGGTCAAGTTGAATTCATGAGCGGAGCTTCACGCTCTGAGGGCGGTAAAGCCATCATTGCCATTCGCTCAACTGCTAAAAACGGTACGATTTCATCAGTCACTTTGGATTTGTATTCTGGACCCATTACAACGCCCCATGAAAATGTGACTCATCTAGTGACCGAGTACGGCGTTGCCGATCTGCGCGGAAAATCGGAAACAGAACGCGCCATTTCTATTATTAATGTAGCTCATCCAAAATTCAGAAATGAACTGGCAGAAAAAGCAGTACTTAGAAAAATCATTCAACGTACAGACTTGAATCGTATTCACCATGTTGAGGTTGAATAATTATGAAATTTTTTGGGAAAAACTTGGAAAAAAACTTAGTGCTTCGTAATTATGGTCTAATCCTTTTTTTAGCTCTTACGGTCGGTTCAATTTCAGAAGCTCAAAATAAATGCACAGAGTTGTTCGTAGAAAACGGCCAGCACCGCCATGAGCTAGTCCTTGAAATTCGTAAAAATGAACAGATAAAACAAAATTTTTTTAATAAACTATTTGTAAAACCCAGTGAACCAATACCTCTGTTCATGAAGCCGACTCGCACAGGGGAGATACCCGTTATACTAGCAAATGCCCAGACCTACGCGGGGATGAAAAGTATTTACGCCAAGTCCCTAGGTATTATTGTGCAGCACCAACCCGATTATAAAAACGATCATGGGATGTTTCGGATTGGTGAAAATTTAATTGATATGGATTCTCCGGGGTACCGAGCTCGTGGTGAACTCAACAAGACAGGTCTAGCGTGGGTCGATGTAAAAAGTTATTTAGACTATTCAGCTTTTAGGCAAGGCTATAAACGGATCGAAGTATTATTTCAACTTTCACCAAAGGATTACCAGCTGGCCGAAAGTTACCAGCTGGTCCGACGAGCCGCTATTATCCGCGCACCTTTTTCCTTTAACGGAGCCCGCACAAACATGAATCAAATGAATATGTTACGCCAGGGCGGGGAGCACTGCTTTATTTTTTGCTCAGGCTCAGCGCTGGGTTCACAGATACACGAAATCGAACGGCATTTGCAGGAAGCTGGATTCGATCAGTTTAAAACTGAATTACAAAATCCTGAGTTTACTCGTTATTTTTCTCAGTTAGAAAAATTACTGAGTGAAGCGCAGATGAATGATTTAGTAGCACTTAACCCAAATATTAGTTTGAAAGCAGCTTTACCGCAAAGTTTAAAAAATTCAGTGGCATTTAATTCTTTAGATAAAAATCGACAACATGAAATACTCAACTGGTATGTTGGCTACCATTACTCGGCGCGGTATCAACAGTTGCTAACATATTTAGGAGTTCGCGGTGGTGCGGGGTTTGAGAGCTATCAATCACCACGCGCTAGTGCTGTTCTTGTTTATGATTCGACAGCCACACAAGCCCAATTTTTATCGAAAGACTACAGCTCGCGTGGAGTTTTCTCTACATGGACTCATAATGACTAATACACACACTACCGACTCATACAGACCGGTTGTGACAAGTGGCGACGAGATCAAACAGCTTTTCATGCCGGCTTTTACACTGTACACGTCTTCACTCATGAAACTACTTCTCAAAACTTTTTTCAGTGTTTTTCTCAGTATTTTAATTTTTTGCTCCGGTGCAAAAGCCTCACTGACAATCTCGGGGATTTCGTCGGGCGGGGCTATGGCAGCGCAAATGGCAACTATTTATTCTGACCAGTTTTCAGGTGTGGCTACAGCTGCGGGAGTTTTTTATTACTGCGCGCAAAATGACTTTGAAACTAAAGTAGCTGCTGCAAAAAAAACGGGAAGTTTTAATTTATCTTTATTTAAATTCCAAATGAATCGCGATAAATTATTCTCCCTAGATCCGAAAAGTAAATTTGGTCTCGATCCAGCAAATCCAATGGCGACAGCAATAAATGTGTGTTTGAAGAATCCAGAAGTAGCTCAAATGCCCTTAGAAACACTGAAAGACTTCGAAGCGAAGGGCTTGATTCAACCAGTTCATCATATTTCAAAACAAAAAATATTAATTTACCAAGGCAGTCTTGATTCGGTGGTACAGCCTGCGATGGCAGACAGGCTGGCTGAATTTTATGCGCATGTCGGTGTTCCGCCAGAAAACGTAAAAATGGTCTTAAAACCTGGTGGACACAATTTTCCGACCAATAAAAAAGGCCTGAATGCCTGCACAGCAGAAAAAATTCCTTACGTGTCTTCCTGCAATTATAATTTCGCTGAGGAAATTCTGGTGCACACGGCAGGAATTACTGATTTGCAGCCAGCATCGGGTGTTAAGAATCTCCAGAATTTTCTAAAAAAAGTATCCCAGAACCGTGACGGGTTTGTTCGACCAAAAAGTCTTTCGGAGTACGGCTATTTAGCTGCCAGTCAAAATTGTTTGCAAGCTCCTGAGTCGTGTCACCTGCATGTGGCATTACACGGGTGTGAAATGTCCGATGATTTTGATCCCGTTTTTGATAAGCGCTTCGTTCGATCGGTGCGACTTGGATATATCTACATGCGAACGAAGGAAAGCTCATGGCCTCTTAGCCCGCTTCCCTACATCGAACAGAAAAAACGGGCTGGTGGCGGATTAAAATTTGCGTTGAATTCTGGTTTTCTGGATTACGTCGAAAAAAATAATGTCATGGTTTTGTTTCCACAAACAGCCATTACAGAGGATAATTACCCACTTAACCCCAAAGGCTGCTGGGATTGGTTCGGTTGGACGGGTCACCAGTACGCAACGAATCAGGGCGTAGAGCCTCAATGGTTGATGGCTTGGATCCAGCAGCTCCGAGCTAATCCCAAGAGTTTCATTATGAGCCAAAAACCTTAACTAGAAACCCGTAGTAGGTACCGTAAATTGCGCAAACTGTTGCACGCGTAACAGGGGTCTCAGATCGAAGCGGTATAAGCAATCCTATTTTAATTGGCGATTTTGCTGCTGGCATTGGCGTTGCTTTAATAGTTGGTAACGAAAGACTTTAACCCAAAGCAACTAGCCCAGGAGGCTCGCTATGAAGACCACTATCGCATTACTTGTTCTGACGCTTGCAACTGCTTTTTCTGCACAGGCTAAATTAAATGATTTCAATTCTCTTATCGAAGAAAATTCAAAAGCGCAAAAGGAACTGCACGCAGATCTGAAACAAAATCTTGAAACTACACAAGCTGCAGTTGCGGTTGAGACAAAGGATCGTTACATTGTCGATGCATCGGACACATTTAATTCACCAACTCGAAAAAACTTTTTAACCTATAGAAAAGCAAAAACGGACTACCGAACGGCAGCAAAGGCAGCACAAAAACGCCTTGCTCAGGAAATCAATTCAGCAGATTAATTGACTGAATCTTTT
>JAYUTU010000054.1:0-7093 GCA_043754975.1 Bdellovibrionales bacterium
GTCTTAGATCTTTAACTTAAACTAATTCCAGAGAGAGCATGGCTCAACCAGCCAGCGTAACCTTGAAATCCAAATCTTCCTTACGCAGCATTTCTTCGATGACAACCGAAACCCAGGTAGCAGGATATTCACCAAGCACCTCAGCCATATCAGCTGCAGCACCAAGACTCGGAAATCGTCGCCCATGCTCAAAATCATTCAATTTTTGACGAGTAATTTTTAATTTCTTAGCCATCTTAGCTTGTGAGATTTCTTCTGCAAGACGATGTGATTCAAGAAGGCGACCGAACGTTAATGGACCAAAGTCCTTTTCAAGCTCTTTAGATCCATACTTAATTTTTTTACTTCGTACGGTAGTCATGCGGTGTTACCTCCTCAACCTTAACAATATTTAATTCGCCAGTTTTAGAAAGGGTATAAATAGCTCGCCACTTAATACCAAGTCTTACAGATCGCTGCCCTTGTCTTAAACCCTTTAAGGGTTCGTCATGATAGCCTTTAACTTTTCGAGCCTCGGCAAGACCAAACTCTTCAATAGTTCGAATCCACCTTATTAACCGGAAAACGATTTCTTGAGGAACCCTTTTCAGCTGCTTCTCTACTTTTGAAAGATCAACCCTATCCATTACTAACTGTCCTTATATTTGTACCCTAAATATGGGTACATGTCAATATGCTTAAATCTTACCTATTAACCCTAGCACAAGGTTTTCCAACCCCGTGCGGTAATTCAACCTGCCGTATCCACCTATCCAGGGCGAGATTCGGTCCGAAAAGTTCTGCGACCACTCAGTAATGTTCACTGTTTCAGTCAATCGATAAAATTCAATCGCAAGCTGCGAACGGCAACCGGAGTTAATCCAAATTATCCTTAACAAGTCTTTACCAACCATGCATACCGGCTCCGCATGGACTGACGAACAAAGTGGAAGTAATTCGACTTCATTATTGAAATCAAATACTTATAAAACAGATATAGTCGGAAACACTTTTTCTAAGTTGCTCGCATTGGGAACGCCAATAATTTCCAATTCAAACTTCGGTTCTTTGAGATTAAAGTCTTGAAAATTCAATTTCGTTGTCTGCCATATCAATATTCAACTACGCTATTAAAAACAGAACACGAGGTAATTATGCGAGCGGTTTCAATTCACTCTTATTTCACATTTACAGTTATTATTATGAGTCTGATGGGATGCAGTTCTATGAAAATGGACTCGGCTGCCAAGCATGCGGACGTGGCGAAGCCCGCGGGGCGGGGGCCGGCCAGCAACAGCTGGTCAAATTATCACTGGGCGCGCACTACGAATCCCTTCACTTTAAAAGTTGGCGACAATTTTACGACGACAGATTGGAAAACGTATCTTTCCCGAACTACCAGTGACTGGAATAGCCCCGAAGTTTTTGGTGCGACATCTGCTCCCATCATGTTGGCCGTGGTTGCCGGCTCTAGCTCCAAGCGCTGCGCGATGGTTTCGGGAACCACGCAGGTGTGCAACGGAAAATATGGCAACAATGGTTGGCTCGGCTTGGCGTCGATCAATATCATTAACGGTGAGCATATCACCCAGGGCTCCGCAAAATTGAATGACACTTATTTTACGACCAGCAAATACAATAACCCGAACGAAAAGCTGCATGTTGTTTGCCAAGAAATTGCCCACACCTTTGGATTGGGTCACCAGTCTGAGGATGGAAGTTCTCAAAATTCATGCATGGATTACTTTTCGAATACCGGAGCTAATGCCACAAATTCTGCGAGCACTCGTCCAAATACGCATGATTTTGAGCAGCTCAATCTCATATACAACCATCAAGATACCACAACGACCGTTGCGCCGATGATGACCGCCACTTCACAAAGTGATGTGAATGATGATGATCCAAATACTTGGGGAGTGCTGGTGCGCAAACACAGCGCGGGCCGCAAGGCCCTTTATGAGAAGCACAATCGCGACGGCTCGATTACTCTTACT
Source organism: Bdellovibrionales bacterium (assembly GCA_043754975.1). Lineage (GTDB taxonomy): Bacteria > Bdellovibrionota > Bdellovibrionia > Bdellovibrionales > Bdellovibrionaceae > Pseudobdellovibrio. The sequence continues at coordinate 1,977 of JAYUTU010000054.1, forward strand.
CACATCTATTGGACGGAAGAAGTTGCAGCGAAATGCAAAGATTGTGATCATAGATTTAATCGGTAAGGCGTTCAGACCCTAGGGCTTTTGTAAGACTCATCTTTCATGACGAAATGCCACCATTCCTTTGGGTAATTCGTAAACCCTCGCTTTTCCATGACTGACTTCAAATTTCTGAACTTCGCTCAATGCCTTCGCAGCCTTGGCAATGAGGTCGCCAAATCGCTGTGATATTGATGGGGAAAGTCAAACGATCTTAAAGACTTCTCTCAAGCAACATTACTAGTCCAACAATTAAAACAAGCCAACCAAATCCCGTTTTTAGTTTTCTTTCGTCGACCCTAGCAGATATTTTTGCACCAAAAAATGAGCCGACTAAAGCAATGGCTAAGACTACGACCTGGAGTTTCCAATCAATTTGTGGCCGGGCTACAAGGCTTACGCCAAATCCGAACAACGTGTTGATCGCGATAATTGCAAGTGAAGTTCCGATTGCAATTCTCATAGGTAATCGAAGAATATTTACTAGGACTGGCAATATCAAAAAACCACCACCGGCACCCACGAAACCTGTCACAAAACCCGTAACGACCCCCTGAAAACCAACAAATAGGCTTGAGCGGTCAAAAAATTTAGTGTTTTTATTTCGTTTTCGAATCATCGAAATAGAGGCCGCAATCATAAGTATCGAAAATGAAATCAATATCAAGTTTCCCTTTTCGATTCGAACTGTTTCACTTACTTGAATGATTTCAGGAATATTTGGCAGCGCGATACTTCGAGCTAAATAAATTCCAAGAATACTTGGAAGGGAAAAAAGTAGTGCAATTTTCCATTTTAATTCTTTACGCCAGGCGTATCGCGCAGCCGTTAATATGGAAACGATTCCCACAATAAACAAAGAGGAAGTCGTCGCTTCGACTGGTTTCATTTGAAATAGATATACTAAAATCGGAACCGTTAAGATCGAACCGCCACCACCCATAAGACCTAAAAGGACTCCCATCAATAAAGACGCGAAATATCCGGCAATTTCCAATTACTTCTCTTTTCCGAGGACTAATTTTTTTTCCAAAAATATAGAAATGCTCATTCCAAAAAGCATACTGATTACAAAAACAATAGGTCCTAACGTCATCGAACTCAAAGAAGTAATTGCAGGAGCTGGACAGTAACCTGCAACCCCCCACCCGAGCCCGAACAACATTGAACCAATAATGAGTCGTGAATTTACATCCTTTTGATTTGGAATTTGGAACTTAGTGGCAAAAAGTGGTGCGGGCCGCTTTAAAATAAATTTATAAAGAGCCGCGTGAACAATAACGGCACCACACATCACAAAAATTAAAGATGGATTCCAATTCCCAAAGATATCCAAAAAAGACACCACTTTTTCAGGTTGAGTCATTCCAGAAATACCAAGACCTATAGCAAACAAAAAACCTAAAAATAAAGAAGAGATTTGTGATTTCATCTATTCTGCTCCAATAAGCACTCGAAAGCTTGTGGCAGATAAAATTCCAAACACCATAAATACTAAAGTTGCGACAACTGACCGTAATGAAAATCGACTAATGCCACAAATTCCATGACCACTCGTACAGCCGCTTCCCATAACCGTTCCAAACCCCACAAGAAGTCCTGCAAATACTATCCAAGGGATTTCTCGTTGAAGGTTGGAAGTCAAAGCTTCAGGATAGAGATCCTGAAGTACAATTCCGCCAAGGATTAATCCAAAAATAAAATTCAACCGCCACGCAAAATCGCCTTTAGGTCGGCGCAAAGCACCGCTTATAATTCCACTTATGCCCGTAACTCGCCCGTTAAGGTAAAGCATGAGCGAAACAGCAACTCCTATAATGGCCCCTCCAATGACGGGCAGAATATAATTGTTCACTTTGGCTCCTCCTATTAATTTGTTTTTACGACGGGAAATCCGCATTCGTTCCAACGAATCATTCCGCCAGAAAGATTCGCTACGCTTTGAAATCCAAGATCAAGACCAAGCTTCGCGGCTTCTTCGGATCGTCTTCCTGACCGACAAACAAAAATAATTTCTTCGTTGCGGTCATGCCCTTCCAAGAAGTTTTTTAAGTCCTTGCCTAATGTAATCTGACGAGAGCCCGGAATATGTCCCAGGTCACCATTATATTCTTCTGGAGGTCGCACATCGACCAGCAATGTATTTTGATTTATGCGTTTCTGAACTTCTTCAGCAGAAACTGTGGGAATATCTTGTCGATTATTTCCCTCGGATTTTGAAGTCACTCCACAAGTCATATTTGCCGGAAGGGCAATATCGATTTGCTTGGGATAAGCTAGTTTCAAATTTGCCATAATTTCAATAAACTGCTGTTTTGTTTTACCCTGCCCCAAACGAGGATTGTTTTTAATCTCTGCCTCGATTGTCGATGATGTAAAGCCTTTGTAGTCGTGCGCAGGATAGACAATTGTATCAAGCGGAAGCTTAAAAAGCTTTTTCGTCACGCTATCATAGAGCTGATCCGCTGAACCACTTTGAAAGTCGGTACGCCCGCAGCCTCGTATCAGAAGAGCATCACCCGTGAAGATCATACCCTCACAAAGAAAACTCAATGACGCATCTGTATGCCCAGGACTTTCTAATACTTTTATAACAAATGAACCAAATTTAATTTCATCGTTCTCAACAAGGTTTTCGTCTACACATGGAATATGAGCGTTTTTCGCGGCAGCTGTTTTAATTCCAAGGCGATTTCGTAGTTCTCCAGCACCCGTCACGTGGTCCGCATGCACATGGGTGTCTAGGACATATTTAAGATTAAGGCCAAGCTCTTCTATTAATTTTAAATCTCGATCTACAGTTTCAAGGACTGGATCTATTAAAATAGCTTCCAATGTCTCGGCATCTGCTAAAAGGTACGTGTACGTCGAGCTTTTATCTTCAAATAATTGTTGGAAAATCAATCGCTTGCCTGGCATGAAAACCTCATTTAAAAATATTTTATTGCACTATACATAATTATATTATAATATATTAATATGAAAAAGCAAGCTGTTGTTTCAATTCAGGAGATGGTCGATAACTGCAATGCCGTTGCGAGTCTAATGAAGGCTTTGGCGCATCCACAGCGCCTGATGATTTTGTGTCATCTTTCGACGGACGAGAAAACTGTTGGCGAACTTGAAGAGTTGTGTAGCGCTTCGCAATCATCGGTTTCCCAGTTTTTAAATCGAATGAGATTAGAAGGCATTGTCGCGTCTGAAAAGCGTGGACTATATGTTTATTATAAGATTGACGATCCCAGAGTGAAAAAACTCATTTCGGCGCTGCATGATATTTTTTGCTAAACATAACTAAAGTAAACATAGCCATTTACCTTGCCTCGTATCACTGGCGGAATATAGGTTTGTCGAGCTTCAGCTTCTGCGATGCTAAAGCCATAAAGAGATAAAGACCGATTGAATTTCCTAAGCTGAAGCACAGCGCTGCAACAACAACACAAAAAGCTTGAAATCCAAGTAATCGATTCGCAGTTGTTTTTAGCCACCTTGCCGTCAGGTTTTTTGCCGCCAAAATTATTAGTAATCCACGGGTGTATTTTGCGGACACCCCTTTGCGGTCTCAATAAAATTTAAATCGCTTTTCTTAATTTTAAAGCTCATTGCACCGCCTGAAGAATCTAGCAGGTGGACTTTCTTAAGATGCGGCGACCACAAGCGCACCGTATTTTTTCCTTCAGTGATGTTGAGCAAATCAGCTTTACCATCTTTGAGCAAAGAGAAACAATTATTCTTTAAAACAAGAATCTGAGCACTCATCTTTGGATGAAAACGGCACTGAATTTTTGTAACCCCTGCCGCATTAAGAGTAACTTTGTTAGATGCTTTTGCCTCTTGCACTCCAACATCAAAACTATTCGGAGCCAGCGTAAAAGCATTGTGCTTTATTGAGTCACTGTTTTTAATAGTTACAGGGCTGCCCTTTGTAGCCACGGAAAAAAAGGGATTATACTTACAGCTGGCTTGTTCGATTTCAATCGGAACAGGCTCCATTTTCCTATCACAGCTTTCTGCAAAAACAACAAAGTCTTCCCAACGGACTTTCACTTCGGAATCCATTTGAACAGTCACTGGTTTTGCACCAGCACCTTGGTGCAGCACAAAGAAAATTAAAAAAAATAAGGGTTTCATGTATTCCTTTTAGACAGTTACAATAGCCTCATCATGATAGCACCCAGCTTTAATTTCAAGTCCAAGTTGGCTATATACTTCGGGCTACTTTTTGCCGGCACTCTTTTTTTGCTCGGCATAATTAATTGGTCCATCTCCACAAGCACCGCCAAAGACCGCGTGTCTCAGGACTTAAATCGGGCTTTTAACTTTTTAACTGAATTAAGTCGCGCAGAGGAAAAACAAGTTTTTGAAACGGTGCAAACGTATGCGCAGTCAAATCCCGAAGTGCGCGCTGTACTTTCTGTTCTGAGTGGACCGAGTAGTGCTGATCTATTTGGGGCTGAAACCGCATCTGATTCAGACCGTGATTTGAGTGAAGCAAAAAATCTACTGAGTGCGACCATTCCATTTTTACCTATTTTTGAAAAATATAAATTTTTATCTGTTTTGACCAAAGAAGGACTTACCATTTATGAAAAAAGCAGCTTACCATTTTTACAGTCTGACTTGGATGCTGCAGGTCTTCTTGATGTTCTCCGCCAGGCCAAATCTTTTTGGCATTCAAAAGACAAAATTCAGCATTTTGTAATCACCCCCGTCAAAACTGGCGAAACTGTTCTGGGTTTCATTATTGTGGGTGACGAAATTACTCAGCAAAGTTTAGGAATTATAAAAACCTCCCTTCAGGCAGATATTCAATTTCGCCAAAGCGATAAGACGATTCTATCTACACTGGAAAACAACCCTGACTGGCTTGCAATTTCCGACAACCTGTTTCTAGGTGAGGATGACAAAGCCAGTTTTATTGCAAAAAAATTAACCGGCCTGTTTAGTCTTAATTCGCAGTTAGATTTATTTTTGATTCGCTCCCTTACTGAAGAGTTAGCGCCCTATCGAAAATCTTTAGGCATTTTGTTTTTCATTTCGGCCTTGAGCTTACTCTTGACAGGGTGGCTTATTTT
>JAYUTU010000055.1:0-3192 GCA_043754975.1 Bdellovibrionales bacterium
CCTTTTATTGCCATTAACTGCTCAGCCATTCCAGATAACTTGTTGGAATCAGAACTTTTCGGCCATGCAAAAGGAGCCTTCACCGGAGCTAGCGACAAAAAGGTAGGACTTTTTGAAGAGGCCGAGGGTGGAACCTTGTTTTTAGATGAAGTTGGCGATCTTAATTTACCACTGCAAGCGAAGTTGCTCAGAGTTTTACAAGATCGTAAAATTAAAAGAGTTGGTGAAAATCAGTATAGAAATATTGATGTGCGGGTAATCACTGCGACTCATAAGGACTTAAAGCTTGAGGTCCAAGAAAAACGGTTTCGTGATGACTTATTTTTTCGACTCAACGTTATTCCGCTACGAGTTCCTGCATTACGAGAGCGAAAAGAAGACATTATGCCATTAGCCCAGTTCTTTTTAAGTAAATTTAATGCCCTCAACGGTGCTGAAGTAAAAGGTTTTACTTTGGCAGCAAAGGAATTTCTGATTAAAAACAATTGGCGAGGGAACGTGCGCGAATTAGAAAATACGATCGAGCGCTCTGTGGTGCTTTGCACGTCGCCAGAAATTGATGTGACGTCACTTCTTGCCTTCGATGACGATATTGAGACTGCTTTTGAGCAGCCAGCTGCAGATCCCAAAAACTCATTCATTTTCAGATACGGAGATGCATTTCTTCCACTTGAGGATGTAGAAAAGAAATATATTCAGCACGTTTTTCAAAAAAATAATCGGGCTCGTGAGGCCACTGCAAAAATTCTAGGTATTGACCGAAAAACACTGTACCGGAAACTACAAGAGATGCCTGAATCTATGGAAATGTAAATTGACATCCTTATGTGGCAGTTTATCTGCTGCGGGGATTTTTTGCCGATAGCCACCCACTAAAATGCCTTTTAATTTGCGCTCAGCTTGGACCTGACATTGCTGCCTTAGGGTATGTGCACAACATACAAAAGGAGAACATCATGAATGCAGATACGATAAAAGGAAAGTGGAAGCAAATTAAGGGCGAGCTTCAGCGAACCTGGGGAAAGATTACCGACGATGAATGGGAGCAAACCAAAGGCGACGCCAGTTCTGTAACTGGTCTTATTCAAAATAAATACGGAACTACTAAGGATGATATTTCAACCAAAGTGTCCGATTTATTTGATAAGCACACAAACGAAAATTACCGTGATCCTAACCGCATGGATGCAGTTAAGAAAAAAGGCAGTTCAACTCGGCATCCGTCAGAATTTTAAGGAGGTTTTATGAATCAAGGAAATATTTTGTCCCCTAGTAGTAAAGCATACACATCGAAAGATTATTTTAATGCAGACGTCATTTCTGAAAAAGTACGGGCCGGCGCTACGTCGGCTGGTGTATTAGCAAAGACCTATACGAATCAGGCGGTTTTGTTTGTGAAAGCCAATCCGTCACGAACTCTGCTTGCCGTGGCAAGCGTGGGTGTCCTGTGGGCTGTCTATTTTTATCGGAGTCAGTTAATGGCACAAGTACGAAAATTCACTTAACGAAGTCATTGCAGCGGAATAATAAATAGAAGGGGAAAATCAAAGTGATTTTCCCCTTCTATTTATTATTCAATAAAAATATATCCAATTCCGTAAACAGAAGCTATTTGTGATCCCACCTGCGCTAATTTTTTTCGAAGGTGTGCGATGTGTGTGTCTAATCCTTTTTGTTCAATCGAAGTCCCATGATTTTTCCAAACAGTACGAATAATTTCTTCACGAGTCATGGCACTGCCTCGATTTTTAAATAGGCTCATCAGAATTCGAAATTCAGTTGGAGTCAGGCCTGAGTCCTTTGCTGAGTTTTTTTTAAAAATGTAGCATTTCTGTAAATTGGTATCTAACTCAAAGTATTTTGATTTTAATCTAAAATCGGCAACTAATTTTTTGTGACGTAAATGCGCATTGATTCTGGCTTTTAGCTCGGGCAAATGAAATGGTTTTGTGATGTAATCACAGGCGCCGCAATTGAGACCAAAAACTTTATCTGAGATCTCATTTTTTGCAGTCAGTAAAATCAGCGGAGTTGCGGCGTAATCTGTTATCTTTGAAATTTCACTGCAAAAAGTAAATCCATCACCGTCTGGAAGCGTAACGTCAATAAGTACCAAGTCGAATACTGTGTTTTCCAAAATAGCGCGTGCATTTGTAATTGACAGCGTATGAACAACCTCTAAAGGGAACAAACACTGTTTCACCAGAATTCCTGTCTCAACACAGTCGTCAATCAACAAAATTTTCATAAGACTCCTCGTGAGTTATAAAAAAATCTAATTGTTATAATCACATTTATTGCCGGGGTTGAATAGTAGAGATTTCTCTACCAGTTTTCTGCCCAATCCCGATGATTCGATTGCTACACTTAAGTAGTGGGATAAAACTTAAAACAACGGATGTTCTAAGTGAGTATTTGCAGTTGGAATGAACATAAATAGGGAGGTTTATATGTTATTTCTAGAAAAAGCGTTTTTACCAATTTTTCTTTTCTTGGCAACAATTTCGGGGTTGGCCTTTGGCTCAATGATACCTATTTTATTTTTGGTCATGCCAGTTCTTGTGATGCCATTACTGATGTACTGCTACACGCAGATGTACAAGCAAAGATACAAAATGCTTTCCGAAGATTTAGATTACGATTTATCTGAGTTTTCAGTAGCAGCACTAGGAATGACGAATTCTCTGCCGCAGACTCGTGCTCTAGTCCGTCCTAGTTTCTCAGAAGCGACTGCGGCCGCTTTTGCAACAGTTCCTGCCTTTCAGGATTCGCCCGTAATAATCGAAAACGATGCGTCTCAGCTGGCACAGCAACAGATCGCTGATATCACATCACGCCAATTACCAGAGATCGTCGATGCCATGCCGTCGAACGGGTCTGCGACTCAGCATTTTACTGCCTTTGGACCGGATCACTGGATCTACCGCTTCCACTTTAAGTCTGTGTGTGCTGAGTTCAATGCGGTAGGAATAGGTTTTCTTCCTGAGGAGGCATTTGCAGTCGCTCGGCAAGTTTTAGAAAAACAAATCCGCGAATGGCATATCGCTCGTGAAAAAGATTTAGATTATATTGGCGTTGCAAACACCGACATCTTACAGAATTTGCGACAAATGCAAAATCTTCGCTCGAGTTTTCAATTAGAGCATAAACAAGCACCAACAGTTCTGATTGTCGAGGATGACAGTGATGTGG
>JAYUTU010000056.1:0-3175 GCA_043754975.1 Bdellovibrionales bacterium
GGTGGGCGCCATCCAACCGCGCTTTACTTAATGGTCGGAGAAATTTTTATTTTTGCGCTCTTGTTTTTTTTAGAAAAGCATACCGCAAAGTTAAAAAATTATGTCGCAGGCCATTTATTCTACAAGTGGATTTTCTTACACGCACTTCTGCGCTACACCGTTGAATTTTTTCGCGATGATTTCCGCGGCGTTTTTTTAGGTGTACCGCTGCTGGGGTCAATATCCATTTCGCAGACCCTGTGTTTGGGCCTGATGGTGTTAGCGCTAACTATGTTTATCAAATTCCGTAAAAACTAAAATGAGTATTCTGCTCCGACGACGTAGCTTTGACCTTCGTCGTAATAGCCATAGGTTGTCTCATAAATTTGATTCGTAATATTTTGTCCGCGTGCATACAAAAAAATATTTTCATCAAGTTTATAATCTGTAGTTACATTGAGGTACGTGTACCCCGCAACCGTTCCGTTCGATGTCATCCCAGTCCGGTCTCTTCGGTCACCATTATGAACAAGTTCCGCGCCAATGTTTATGTCAGTAAAATCTTTTCTGACCTTCAGACCTGCAGTGCGCAGAGGCCGGCGGATTAACCAGTTGGCGGCTTCTACATCTTTAGGTTCCTGGTAACCCAGCGAAATATTAATTGTTAGCTGCTGCGGCTGCAAACGTAGCCCCGTAGATGCTTCGACCCCTGTTGTGCGAGACTTCGCAACATTTTCATACCGAGTAGGTGAACCCCGAGCAATAATCAAGTTTGTAAACTCATTATCAAATCCTGTGATAGAAAAAAATAAATCCTCAGTTAAATTTTTCTCATAGGATAATGAAGCGCTAGTTGATTTTTCTGGCTTCAAATTCGGATTTGCAAATACTGCAAATAACTGTGTCAAGCTTGGCCGCCTGTAACCCGTAGAGTACTCAGCTTTGATTGTTTTAAAAAGTATAAGTCCTGCCTGATAGGTGGTGATCGAGCTTCTCCATTTTTCCAGGTCGTTTCGTACGCCAAGTTCAAGTAAGACGTCCTGGCTTAAATTAAAATCACTCTTAAGAAATTCTCCTTGGTAATTTGTATCCGTATCCGCCAGCAAGGTGTTTGCAAAACGGTAGTCGAGCTTCTCCTGTACGTAGCTAAGGCCGCCAATAACAGATACAGCATTGGATTCAAACACTTGAAACTGCAAGCGCGTGTTGTAAAGATCTCCGGTTATTTCTTGTTTGGTTCCAAAAGTGTCTTCTTGTTCGAAAGAGCGGGCCCCGCGCTGGTAAGCCAACGACAACTGAGGCTTGAAACTATTCGTAGTTAGTTTAATACTGCCAGATGTTGCAAACTGGTATGTCGAGAATACAAAATTATCAAAATCCACTGGTTTGAAACTGATCTGGTTTGAATTGGTGATAAAAGTTCTGTCGAATGCACTTTGTACTTTTAGGAAGCTTTCTAAATTTTCATTTTTGTAAACGTATCCAAGCTCGCCACTGTTCGCTCGTGAAGGATAAATTTTTGTCGAGTTTTCAACTGGGGATTTATTATTGCGGTCACCTGTACTGGCACGAACTATTAGCATCTGATTCTCATCGATGGCTAAGGTGCCGGCAGCCGCTAAGAAGCGCGCATCACGAGTTCCTAACTGACCGTTCACCAAACCCTTATCTTTAAATTCTTTTGGTATCGTCGTGATTTTAATGACGCCGCTAAGTGCTTGCCCGCCGTAGAGAACAGATTGACTGCCTTTGATGACCTCAATTTTTTGTATCGTCTTTAAATTAAAAGAATTTAAATTCACAGTCCGCTGCACTGTTGAAGCATCGTAAAAAGGAATTCCATCAACTAATATGAGAACGTGACTGGAATCACCTCCCCGTAAAAAGATAGAACTCGGCTGAAAGTTACTTTGCACGACTGAAATATTTGCTTGGGTCGCTAATAACGTCGTTAAATCTTTAGAGCGAGATTTCTTTATCTCTGCCTGATCAATGATGATCGTGCTAGAGGAATTAAACTTCTTGTCTTCGACCACAGCTTCAAACTCTTGTAATGCGGCTGAGTTAATTGACGCTAAATTGACGGCAGAAAAAAACGTAAGCAGGAGGCGTGAAACTTTCATTGGAACTCCGGTTCTAAGGATTGCGAACGTGAAAGTGCGCCTGATTAAAAACAAAATCAATGTTTGAAATAAATAAGTCTTCCTGCTTCTTTTTCTTTGCAGTTTCACCAAAAAGAGTGGTCTCAAATTGAGACTGGGTAATTCAATTAGCCACATTCAGTGTCAGTCTTGCTAACCCATTTGCGTCTCTGTCAAATTTATAAACAGGTGTATTAAAATAGGTTCGATTACGACGTGGTCCTAGGCTTGAATAGTCATACTAGATAGCGAGGAGTTTTTATGAAAAACTTAGTTTGGATATCGGGATTGCTACTTTTATCGGTTGTCTTTTCTGGATGCGGAGATAAAAAGAACAATTCTCAGGTTCAACAACCTGCAGTGATTGCATGTCAATCAGGCCAGTACTATTCCAACGGGTACTGCCATGGGAACGGAATCGCGAACCCGTCGCAAATTAATTTCAACAAAGGTTTTTATGCGGATAACTATTCAGGTACGACTCGAATTACCACAGTCAATGCCGCAAAAATGAAAGATCTTTTTAAATTTGGCATGGGTCTTTGTGACCGCGCTGAAGGCAATATTGGCTTGTCAGCTTGTGATGCTTACTTAACTGGAACACTTGATATTGTTATTCAATTTCCACAAGGCGGAGCTGCAAACACGATGATGGTTACTTTTATTGCGCAGCCGAAGTACAACCCGTATATCAATTATTACGGTCAGTTTCCAACTAGCACAGAAGGCTGGTTGGGCGCAGCTCTTGGAGTGACGACAGGGATCTGGCTGCCGAGTCCTGGGACTTACAGCGGCGCTTATCGAAATCCGTTACAATTGCAAATGACAGTATCTGCAATTAATAATTCTGCTGGGTTTGAAGCGCGCGGCTACGGCGACTATTGGACGGGTTTAAATACCACTGTGCTTGCAATTCAAGTTCCGAACGGAAAAGTAGAAGACAACGGATTTAATTTTAATTTATTAGTCGGCGGCACCGTTGCTGCGCAAGGTATAATGAGTCGTTGTCAACTTTTCAATTGTGGTCTTTAATTAACGAGTGAATTCGGATTCAA
>JAYUTU010000057.1:0-15935 GCA_043754975.1 Bdellovibrionales bacterium
CATTTCATATTCATAGCTGCTAGGATATGCTGTTTTTTATCTATGAGTAAATATCAAAGCGTCCGCGGCACCAGAGATTTATTACCGAAGTTAAAAAACATATTTCGGTCTATTGACGAAATTGCTTACAAAACAGCCCAAAATTATGGATTTCAAGAAATTGAAACTCCACTGTTTGAATTCTCTGAGGTCTTTCACCGTTCACTGGGCGAAACCTCGGACGCTGTCAGCAAAGAGACCTACACATTTTTAGATCGCGGCGGAGACTCCATCACTTTGCGCCCCGAGGGAACTGCTGGCGTTGTTCGTGCTTTTGTCAGCGAAGGTTTAGCCCAGCTTATTCCCTTGAAACTTTATTATTACGGCCCGATGTTTCGCTATGAGCGTCCACAAAAAGGGCGGTATCGCCAGTTCACCCAATTTGGCGTTGAAATTTTGGGATTGGAATCACCGCTGGCAGATCTTGAGTGTTTGGATTTAGCTTGGACCATTTTAAAAAAAATGAAGCTGGCAGAAAAATGCATCTTGGAAATAAATACTTTGGGAGATGCCGAGTCCAGAGCCGAGTACCGTAAGGCTTTAGTGGATTTTTTAACGCCCATGAAATCACAGCTGTCATTGGATTCCCAGGTTCGTCTCGAAAAAAATCCGATGCGAATCTTAGATTCAAAAGATGAAGGCGATAAAAAATTAATTGCAAATGCTCCGTTGATGGAAAATTTCTTGAATGAAAAATCAAAAGCTTTCTTCACCAAAGTTATCGACGGACTTCAGTTATTAAACATACCTTATAAACTAAATCCAAAACTTGTGCGCGGCTTAGACTACTACTGTCACACGGTTTTTGAATTTACGACGACAGAGCTGGGTGCTCAGGGCGCCATTCTTTCGGGCGGACGTTACGATGGCTTAGTCGAAATGCTGGGCGGCCCTAGAACCGCCGGAGTTGGTTTTGCAGCCGGTGTCGATCGCTTAGCAGACCTTTGTGAAATGAGTTTATTGCCAGCTAAAGATAAATCGGTGTTCTGTTTTGCTGCTATTGGCTCGAAAGCAGAACTTGAAGCGGCTCACATTCAAAGTGCTTTGACAGCCAAAGATAGAAAATGTTTTAGTTTTCCAACTGGTAATCTGAAAAAGAAATTAGAAAAAATAAGTAAATTAATCGGAACCGCTGAAACAGTTTTTGCAATTCTTATTTTTGATCAAGAAAATGGTTTAATAGAATACAAACTGAAAAACTTCACCACCGGTGAAGAAAAATTAATTACGAAAACTGAACTTTTAAATTTGTAAAATTAGGTGCGGGCACTTTTACCTGCGTCCGACACGCACGCTATCTTCACGTTTCCAACCATGAATCAATTGCGATTGGGTACGAGTCCAATAAAATAAAACAACAACACCTACAAAAAACATGGCGATGCTAAGCCATTGACCGCGTGTCAAACCGAATAGTTGATAGCCAATGTGGGCATCGGGCATTCGAAATTGCTCATTCGCGATTCTCATAACAGCATAAATAATAATAAAACATCCGGCAATGAAGCCTGGGCGTCTGCTTTTTCTCATGAGAAAAAATAAAACTAAAAATGTAAATAATCCTTCACTGGCAGCTGCATACAGCTGGGATGGATGACGAGGGTCAAGAACTGCGCCGATCGATTCTTTCACTGCAGTATTCCCATTTTGTATTTCTTGAATCACTTTCTGTAAAGCGGCGAACACGAGGTCCCTGGCTGAGGCATCTGTTCGGAAATTTCCTAGAAGCTCACTCCATCTTGAGGTCTCTAAGCCGATTTTTTCAACTGTGGGAGCAAGGGTACTCAGGCGATCGAAGTCTTGCGAGGGCCAATTTAAAATATCATTTGGAAATTTTACGGCTAACGGAAACGACGGGTCTGCTTGTCTTCCGACAAGCTCACCATTAATAAAATTAGCGATGCGGCCAAACAGCGAACCCAGCGGTCCTGTGACTGCTGCCAAATCCAGAAGGTAAACGTAATTAAGCCCGTGCTTTTTCGCATAAAAAATAGCGGCGATAATAATACCGATGATACCACCGTGGCTGGCCATGCCACCTTCGTTGACTGCTAGGACTCCCCAAAATGGAAGACTCGGACGAAAACTAAAAAACAAACTGGGATCGTAAAATAAACAATAACCAAGGCGCCCACCAACTAAAGTACCAATCGCTGCGTAGGTAATGTAGTCGCCGACCATGGTGTAATTAAGGCCTGCTCGCTGACGCTCTGCAAGCCATGAGATGATTTTATATGCACAAATAAAACCCAGCATATACGAAAAGCCATACCAACGAATTCCGAACTGATCGCCCCATAAACTGAATGCTGGAAATTTGAAAATAAATGGGCTTAAGTCATGAACCATTTTTGCTCTCCTAGATACTGATGTTGCCAGTGATTTACATATCTTGGCTTGGACAGGACCCGAGGTCAATGCTACAACTTTTTTATGAGCAAAAAAGTTTCGGATATTTTCGACCCGGCTGCGTGGACAGAAGTTACTGGATTTAACTTTACAGATATTACTTATCACCGCGCAAAAAACCAGGGCACCGTTCGCATTGCCTTCAACAGACCTGAAGTGCGTAATGCCTTTCGTCCAAAAACTGTCGATGAGTTATCGATTGCTTTAGAGCACGCGCGCATTTCTGCGGACGTCGGAGTCGTTCTGCTAACAGGGAATGGTCCGTCGCTAAAAGATGGCGGCTGGGCATTTTGTTCTGGTGGTGATCAGCGTATTCGCGGCAAAGATGGTTACAAATACGAAGGTGCTGATAGTAACGGAACCGGTTCTGACACACAAAACAAAGTGGATTTAGCAAAGCAAGGTCGCCTGCACATTCTTGAAGTTCAGCGACAGATTCGATTTATGCCAAAGATAGTAGTCGCTGTTGTTCCAGGCTGGGCTGTTGGTGGCGGACACTCGTTACATGTTGTGTGTGATTTAACTTTAGCTTCAAAAGAACATGCGATTTTTAAACAGACTGACGCGGATGTTGCTAGTTTTGATTCTGGTTACGGTTCGGCATATTTAGCACGGCAAGTAGGTCAGAAAAAAGCCCGAGAAATATTTTTTTTAGGACGCAATTATACTGCTGAAACCGCGCATCAAATGGGAATGGTCAACGAAGTTATTCCGCATCATGATTTAGAAAAAGTAGCGCTTCAGTGGGCTGCTGAAATGAATGAGAAATCTCCCACTGCAATGCGCATGTTGAAATTTGGATTTAATGCGATCGACGATGGCTTGGTTGGCCAGCAAATTTTTGCAGGTGAAGCCACTCGACTAGCTTATGGAACTGAAGAGGCTATCGAGGGCCGAAATTCATTTGTTGAGAAAAGACAAAAAAACTTTAAAAAGTTTCCATGGCAGTACTAGATATTTGTCGACTCTCTGGACATATCAAATTACCAGACAGTTTTTGATTCTCTAAAGACTCTCTGTATCTTCACCTTAGATCTCATCCTTTGCTACGACTGAAATTCCTGCGGAGGCGCTCCGTTATAAGACAAGTGCCAGTTTTGCACTTGTAAAGTAGCAACCAGCACAATGACTGTGACGCGACAAAAACCGTTTAGGGTTTGGTCATTGTGACCGATAGCAATTGGGAGGGGGGCTCCGCACGTGGTATCACTACAGAGAAAAATTCGGTCGTCGAGCTTGCTGATTCTTTTATTTATTGTCATGCTGCCGTTTCAAAACTGTGGGCCGGGGTATTTAAAAAAAACAGACCTAATTAAAATCGATTTATCGTCCACTGCAGATTCATTTGGACCAGTTCTGTATGCGACTCACTGTGCGAGCTGCCATAACGCCGGGACAGACAGCACAAAACTAAATCGATCAGCCGCGCAAATTCAAAGTGCCATCGCGGTCGTGGGCTCAATGAAAAACCTTTCATTTCTAACACCTGCTGAGGTCAATGCCATTGCGCAAGCCCTGGTTTTAAAAAATGATGGCTTAGCTAATCCATTTTCTTGCGCTGGTGAAGTTGGAATTACTGTGCTTCGCCGTTTAACCAAGCGCGAGTACACGAATACCACTCTAGATTTATTTTCAGGGCAGTTAGCACTGACGGACATTCAGCAGGAACTCAGTGCTATTGAGGCTGAATTTACCAATGCCATTCCCGCAGTGCGGCTTTTTGATTCAACAAACCCAGTAGTCATAACTTTGCCGCTGCTGAAAGCTTATTTCCAAACAGCAAGCAAAGTCGCCGACACACTAACTGCAACGTCAACAAAAATGGCTGCAGTGGGCGGCACGTGCAGCCTGACTGCACCCGTTTCCGACACCTGCTTAAATTCTTTTTTGGATTCTTTTGGTCTGCGGGCACTACGACGGCCAGTAACTGCAGTAGAAAGAAGTCAGTATTTTAATTTGTACCGTTCCGGTATTTCTCCAGCTGAAAGTATGGCTCGAGTTATTCAAGGTTTTTTAATGTCGCCATCGTATTTGTATAAAATGGAAATCAATGGGACTGCCGTGAATGGGCGCAGTGATTTATTTCAACTGGATGCTTACGAGGTGGCCTCACGGATTTCATATGGCATCTTGGGCTCAATGCCCGATCAAGAACTTTTTGAAGCTGCACGAACCGGGGGCCTTACAACTGCTGCTGGAATTCAATCTCAAGTGGACCGCATATTTAATTTAGTAAAAGCCAAAAGCGGCATCCGCGATTTTTATTCCCAGTGGCTGCGTCTGAATTACATTCCAGATATTCAAACCACAGCAGCCGCCGCAAATGGAATTGAATTAGCAACGTTTAAAACAGAATCACAACAGGAAATGTTAGAGCTCATGGATTATCTTATCTGGACACAAAAAGCGGATTATCAAGGGCTGATGACAACAAAGTTAGCTTTTCCACGCACTGCTAATTTAGCAAAAGTTTATGGAACTGGTACGGCGACAACAGCAATCCAATTAACAGATCCAAATCGTGCTGGAATTATGACCCGCGCCGGAATGTTGGCCATCGATTCCAACGGCAGATCCAGTCCCATCAAGCGCGGAGTTCATGCGCGGATTCACATGCTCTGTGATACGTTAGGAGCCCCGCCAGCCAATGCAGATCAGCTGGCAACGCCTTACGATCCGCTGTCGTCAACTCGTGAACAGGTCACTGCTAAAACTAGCGCAGCTCAATGTATGGCGTGCCATAGTCGAATTAATCCAGCAGGTTTTGCGTTTGAAAATTTTGATGGCTTTGGCCGCTTTCGCTCGCAGGAAATTGTTACAGTCAACGGACAGTCACGGACTCATTCCATCGATGCAGTTATTAATCCACTGCTCACCGCAAATTCCACTGTAACAGTTAATGGGGCCTCAGAGTTTCAAGCTGAAATGGCCGCTAGCAGCACTGCACAGGCCTGTATGGTCAAGCAGTGGATGCAGTACAACACCGGCCGCGATGCCACTGCGAACGACGGATGTTCGTTAGCGGCAATGTATGATGCAGTCAACAGAACCGGCGGCTCCGTTTTAGATATGTTAAAAACCTATACTCGCACACCGCACTTTACTTTGAAAAAACTGGGACCGCTTTAGTAATAGGAAATGAGGAGATTTTTATGTATTACAATCGAAAGACGCGTCGCCAATTTCTAATCGGCACCGGTGGAACTTTTTTAGCAATGCCTTTTTTACCTAGCATGATGTCTGAGGCCTTAGCTGCGACACTTCCGCCGAAACGATTTCTTTGTGTGGCTCAGGACAACGGGCGCTCCGCTAACCAGTGGTATCCAAATTCGACAGAGGCCTCCAAATTGCGTTCAGTCACTGGCGTTCCGTACATGCAAGAAATGCTAATGCGAGACATCGCCGGAAATGTGTCACAAGTTTTTGACGAACGCTTTAACGGAGCTATTCGCGATAAATTATTATTGCTCCGTGGCTTAGACGGATTGTGGAGAAACAACCGTGGGCATGAAATGAGTTCAATACTTGGTGGCAACATGGGCGGCAACAACGTATCGGGATATTTGACTGAGAAAAATGGACCTACGATTGATTATATTTTAGCAAAAAATTTAAAATCTAACCCGCAAGCTGCTGACCCACGGTCGTATCTCAATTTGCGTTTAGAAAACGGTTGGGATATGTCATTTCGCTACAACCAAACCACAAATGCTATGTCCCCTGCTGACCGCTACACCAGTCCCAACGCTGCATTTAATTTTATATTCGGCAGTGGGCCTGTTGTGACCAATGCTCCAGGTGGTGATCGCAATCAAAAAGTTGTCGATCTGGTTTTACAAGATTACAAATCTGTCATTACAAGTGCTAAAATTGCACGGGAAGATAAAAATGTTCTTCAAGAGCACATCGATACTCTGAATCAATTGCAAACATCCATTATGGCTTCGACTCCACAGATTGCGTGCGCTGGTCCTACAGGACTGGGTGAAGCACCCGTCTACAATAACGCCGCTGATTACGACCGCGCTCTCAAGCAACATATTAATTTGATGATCGCCGCAATGAAATGCGGGGTTGTAAATGTCGGGACGATTATGCTGAGTAATGCCAGCGATGATGTGACATTTAGTAATTTGGGTCTTCCCTCATCGTGGCACAATGTCTATGCTCACACGACAATGGAGTCGAATGAAATTTTACGAATCACGCAGCACTTCGCCGGTTATTTTTCTTACATCATAGATCAGCTGAATGTGCCCGAACCTGGAACGAATGGAACTTTTTTAGATAATTCATTAGTCTACTGGGGTAACGGAATGGGAAATGGCACAGGTCATAACTATGACGATATGGCAGTGGCTTTGGCAGGTGGGTTAGGTGGAAAAATTAGAACGGGACGCTACATAAATTACGCAAACGGAACGCAAGGCCGTAACTACTGCGCGTTCCTAGTCGCGATATTACAGGCATTTGGATTATCCCAGGCCGACTATCAGCAGCCCAATGTAGCCGAAGGCTTTGGCAGTGATTCCTTGTGGGGCTACGGCGAAACCAACGGAGTCTACGAGCCCTGGAGAGCCGAGCGAAAATTTCCAACCCCTGGGATTTTAGTATAAAAATAAAGACACCCGATTGCTTACGGCTAATTAGTCACACCTTATCTTAATTTGAGACTGGCGCTTGCTATCTTAATTCGGCAAAGCCGCTCGTGGTAAACTGATGCTATGAACACGATGTTTATTGTAATACTTCTAGGACTATTAGCGCTGCAAGCTACTGCGCAAGAACGCAACAAGGCTTACAGCATTCAAAAACGTTCTGAACAGCGCGCTATGCAGCGATTCACACTGAAAGAGTGGATGGAAAGTAAAGACCGCCGGGCGTTGATGGATATGTGGCTATCAATCAATACTCCGTCTCCCTATGAATTCATGGTGGCAGGTTCCTACATCCAATATTCGCTGGATAGCGGACTGATGAAAGATGCAAAAAAATCCAGTGAAGTCACTGTCGATGCCTACGCAACACTTGTCGGAGTATCAGCTCAGTATCAAAATAATTTAGACGAGCAGTTTAATGATGTTACCGGAATTTTTAATTTGCGTGTTTTTGGAAACACGCTTCAAGGAACGCATCTGACTTTTCATTATGGTTTACGAACCAGAACAGAAAATAACAATGCCTACCGTCTTAATCAAAGTTTTCCCGCAGCAACGCTCCAGCTTTATTTAACAAAGTATTTTGGTATCCAAGGAAATTACCGACTCTATTTACCTGTTGTTGAACCTTTCTATGGAGACACAACTGGCGACGAATTAAATGCTGGTATTTTTATTGAGTACGGCCCAGTTCGCCTGTTTGGTGACTGGTTTGAGGAGCGCCAAGCATCAACTAAAGCGGGAGCTAGTTCGGCCTTGAAGCGAACGGGTTCAAAAGTTGGATTGAAAATCTATTTCTAAAAGAGCGTGCGCTTAATTCTTGCGGCGCAGGCGTGCGCTTAACTCTTGCGGCGCAAGCGTGCGCTTAATTCTTGCGGCGCAGGCGTGCGCTTAATTCTTGCGGCGCAGGCGTGCGCCATAGAATCCATCAAAGCCGTGCGTGTGTGGCCACAAACGCATTTCTTTTTCTAGACTCCATTTTTGTCCCTCTTCGGTCGTTAAGAACCATTTCACTTGCTCTTCATTCTCACGGTGCAAAATACTGCAGGTCGCGTAAACCATGACTGCATTGGATTTAGCTAATTTTGAGTAATCAAATAAGATCTCACGCTGCAAAACTTGCAGTCGTTCGATTTCTTCGATCGATAATTTCCACTTTGTATCTGGATTGCGACGCAAAACCCCTAAACCGGAACAGGGAACATCTAGAAGAACACGGTCAAATGTATTTTCTAAGCGTTTAATAACTTTTGAATTTTCAATCCATTTGGTTTCAATAATATCAACGCCGCCACGAGCAGCTCGGGTCTTTAATTCTTTTAACTTCCATTCGTGAATATCCATGGAAATAATTTTACCCTTATTCTTCATCAGCGCAGCCAAATGCAATGATTTACCGCCAGCACCGGCACAGGCATCGACAACACGCTGACCGGGCTCAACTTGTAAAAGCGAAGCCACTTGCTGTGAAGCTGCATCTTGCATTTCAAAATAGCCTTTACGAAAAGCCTGCGTGATGAAAACATTTTTTCTTTTTTTTAATTTTAATGCCACTGGAAAATCAAAATCTTTGTGCGTTACCATTTCGGCTTCGACCTGCTCTGCCAGCAACTCTTTGATAACTGTCTCAGGTAGTGCTTTTAAAGTATTTACCCGAAGGAATACTTCAGCTGGACGGTTTAAGGCATTCATTAATTTTGTCCATTGGTCAGTAAATTCTTCCTGTCCAAGTTCATGCAACCAGTCGGGAAATGAGTTCGCAATTTCTTGTGGCTTCTCTGCAGAATTTCTTTTTTTATAATCGTTAATATTAATATGATCGAAGTCCTCCCAATCCGGAAGCTCTCCCCGAGTCTGCACAAAGAAAGCAGCGATTAAATCTATCGATTTGTCAGAATCAGCAATAAAAATCAGGCGGCGCTTATGCCGCACGATTTCGTAGATGGACTCAGCGATAAATTTGCGGTCCTTGGCGCCCCACTTGCGGTTTTTTTTAAATAATTTTTCAATCACTTTATCCGCGTACTTGCTGTCGAGGAAAATCTCGTCAAGTGCCAGACAAACCGATTCGACTAAATGAAAATGCAACTGATCTGACATTAAAAAGTAAACACTCCGCCAGCGGAAATATACGTTCCGTTTAATTGGCCATCACTGGTTAGCTGCAAATGATTCTTGATACCACCTTCAACATAAAAGCCGGTATTTTCAAAAACGTTAAAAAGCCTTAGCCCTAAATAAAGTTGGTAATCTAAACTGAGAGCTGATTCATTTTCTAATTGAGTCATAAAAATACCTGGACCAAAGGCCGCGCCGAAATACAAAGGAAACTGTGAACCCGCATCAGGTAAAGTTAACCCGTACATGAGACTTAACTTAGAGGCTCGTTTCGTTGTGGCTTCGAATTCATTATAACTGACGCGAATTCCATGATCGACGACCCTTGAGTATTCGCCAAGTCGGTACATCATATCGACTCCCCACTTGCCGACTTTTTCTTCTTTACCGCTTTGTCCCCACTTGTAGGCGTTTGAGCTCACGTAGCTGCTGAAGCCAAATGCTAAAAAATGATCCTCAGAAGAAAGGGGCTCGATCGCTGAAGCGACTCTTTGATTAGCAACTTCAGCTTCGTTCGTTGGTGTTTCACTTTGAAAATAACGAGCAGCTGCGCGCTTGCCCACTTTCGGTGCATTAGCATAAGAAAATTGAGATGAAAAAAGAGAGGCCGCGACTAAGATGATGGCGATGGATTTCATAGGGTCTCCTTACCTTGTTTATGCTACGCGCAAGTTTCGCTTTTGGCAATCAAGCATGATTGACCCTGACCTAGGCCTCTCTTAGGTTAGGGCTATGCGTTGCCCTTTCTGCGGACATTCAGAAGACAAAGTTCTTGATACCCGAGTCCAAAAAGACACGGGTATTCGCAGGCGTCGCGAATGCCTTTCTTGCAAGTCGCGCTATTCAACAATTGAAACTGTCATGCTGAGCTACCCTTTTATTATTAAAAAAGATGGACGCCGCGAACCTTACAGCAAAGAAAAACTTTTGCGCGGAGTTCAGGCTTCCTGCCAAAAGCGACCCGTCAGCCTTACACAGTTAGAATCTGCAGTTGAACGCATTTCAGCGTGGCTGATGACTCGCGGAGAATCTGAAGTCTCTTCAAAGATAATTGGCCGGCGTGTGATGGCCGAATTAAAAATGTTAGATGACGTTGCCTACGTTCGCTTCGCTAGCGTTTATAGAACTTTCAAAGACGTCCAAGAATTTGTTGAAAAACTTGAAGGTGACGAGTTGATCGATATAATAGATGCTGCCAGCCCACAACTTAGCTTAACTCCGCTAGCACAGAATAGTATTCGGAAAGTCGAAGACGAAGATGAGAAGACAGTCCCGCGAAATCGCCCTGCAGATATTATTTCAAACTGAATATGCTCCACAAATTTCAATTGGTGACTTGGTCGCAATCCATGGCGCAAAAATGGAAGCCACTGTCGTTTCCTATGCTGATCAAATTATTCGCGGAGTTACAGCTCATAAAGAATCCTTAGACAAAAAAATTCAAGAAGCTAGCCGCCATTGGAAAATCGATCGCATGGGTGGGGTTGATCGTAACTTGCTCCGCATCGCTTTGTTTGAGATTTTTCACGCTACAGAAATGATCGAACCTAAAATTGCAATCAATGAGGCCATTGAAGTCGCAAAAATTTTTGGCTCACAAGAATCTCCGTCTTTTGTGAATGGCATTTTAGATCAGGTTGTTCGCAATGAACGCCGATAGATTGGCTGCGGACGCTGCTTTTGAAGCCGGAGCTGATCTTTGGGTGCTGTCAAGTGGCCAAACCTCATGGTGGCAAAAAATTGATTTTCGAACAGGTTTTTTGCTGTCCCAAAGTTTATTATTTCAAAAAAAAGAAGCCAGTAATCAGTTACAATCTATTCTCACTGAAACGCAAATAGCTAAAATAAACTTTTCAACGGCGACCAAGAGTTTGCTTTTAGGAACTGAGAACCACTTTTTCAACAAATGGGTTCTTATAATCCCAGAAGAAATTGAAACCTCAGCGACAGAAATTCATCGTATTTGCGATTCATTAAAAATTCACTCAGTTCGATTTTTTTCGCCGTCTAAAGCATTGCTAACAAAAGTATCGGCTCGGCTTTCGACTAGTTTAAATCGAATATCGTTCGTCGACTAATACGATTCACGTACACTTTGAAAATGATAAAAAAATGGAATGATTCGTTTGAGAAAATATTCGAAACCAACACGCAAGACTTAAACTTATTAGAATGCCAAAAAACATTTCACCTGAATTTCGAAAATCATTCATTAGAGAATCTTAGTTACATTCACACTCGAATTCATCAGGCCAACATCACCACCGTATTTAGCCAGCTTTCTTCGTTTTTCGAGATCGGTTTTCTGTTTGAAAAACAAAAAAGAAATTTTGGAGCTATTCAGGGTTTTGCTTTTGGACAGACCTTGCAATTAGATGAAAAGAATATTTTTCTGAATTTACCGCCAACATCGCTGTATGCGATTGCAAAAACACCAGCAATGGCTATTTTGAAAAAGATGAATTACGACTTTCTTAATCAGCAAAAAAAAATGAATGCTTTTGTTATTACTGTGAGCTCCCAGCATTCTGTCTTAGTGTTTTCAGAACTTGCCGAGCCCTGGCTACGTCTTCGTTTAGAAAGTTTACAAAAGACACTGATGAAAATTTCATTTGAATGAATTCAGAACACGGCACCTACTCAATTTTTATTTTATCGGATAGCACTGGTGAAACTGCGGTGACAATGATCCGCGCAGCACTCGTGCAGTACGCAGAAAAAGATATCAATCTTGTTCGTTGTAAAAACATTCGAACTGAAGATCAGGTCCGCCACGTCATTGATGACTGCTTTAACAAACGAGGCATGGTCGCTTACACGTTCGCAAGCCCAACCTTACGTCAGAAAACTGCAGAAATCTGTGTGGAGAAATCAATTCCTGCCATCGATTTCTTGGGTCCACTGATAAACACGTTAGATCATTTTTTTGGTGTGCCGTCGTCAAGCCAAGTTGGAGCTCTCAGGCAGACCGACGATATGTATTTCAAGCGCATTGAGGCAATAGAATTTACAGTTCGTCATGACGACGGAAAAACATTCGACGAACTCGATAAAGCGGACATCGTTTTAGTTGGAATTAGTCGCACCAGTAAAACGCCGTTGTCCATATTTTTGAGTCACAAGGGCTGGAAAGTTGCAAATATTCCGCTGGTGGTTGAATCTCCGCTTCCGGAGCAACTCTTTAAGATAGATCAACGCAAAGTTGTAGGTCTTATTATTGATATCGATTCCTTGCAGCGAATTCGAAAGAACCGGCTGGAAAAGTTTGGCCAGGATACTGGCGGTGAATACGCCTCTGTTCAGCAAATACTAAAAGAAATTGAATATGCCGAGAATCTTTTTAAACAAAACCGCAGGTGGCCAGTTTTTAATGTCACCGAGCGTGCTCTAGAAGAAACTGCCAGTGAAATTGTACGAATTATTGCCTCGCGGATGGGTTGGCCCGAGAGCGTCCTCTTTTAAAAATTGAAACTCCGCCCCACCAAAGGCTTCTAGCAATTGGTTCCTAAGGCGCAGGGTGCCGTGGCGTGAGCGAGTTTAACTTTTCTCTTGATCACCGGTGATTGCTTGAAAAAGAATTTGGGCTGCTTCAGCGGTTGTGCCGGCAGATTTAAAATAGTAAATAAAATCCATTTTGTAATCAAAATCCTGGACGCGTATGTGATTCAGGCGACCACCACGGACCTGCTTTCGAATTGAATGGGATGGTAAAAACCCAATACCCAAACCGGCTTCGATCACTCGTTTTAGTGTGCCCACATTCGAAGATTCAAAAACAGACTGCAATGTTCCTACTTTGCTTTTTAATAGTAAATCGAACTCTGGAAACTCATTGGAGAAATGCACATAGGGAATTTTTTTTACTTCTTCTAGTTTTAAACTCAGTGGATAGAACTCATCTTTTCCAGATCCAACCAGCCACATCTCTTCTTGAAAAAGTATTTGCGATTTTGAATCTGGCAAAGTTGTTTTAAAATGCTTTTCAACTTCGGGTAAAACCAGAATGTCCAGTTCACCTTTTTTATAATTTTGAATTAGTGTTTCACCCGTCGCATAGTCGACTTTAATTTTAAAATCAGGATTGTATTTTAAAAGGCGGCTGACTACGGGACTCATCAAATGCAAACCAATCGAATTCAAAGTCCCGATCCGCAATTCACCGCGCAGTTGCGCACCCACAGATTTAATTGAAATCTCAGTTTGTTGCACTAAGCTCAAAATCTTTTTTGCGTGCTCGCAAAGAACTTCGCCTTGCGCAGTCATTTTGATTTGTTTAGAGCCTCGCACAATGAGCTCGACGCCCAGTTCGTCTTCTAAGTTTTTCATTTGTTGGCTCACTGCAGGCTGAGTTAAGTACAGCTTATCTGCTGCTGCAGTCATACTGCCCTCAGCGACCACCGTGACGAAAGTCTGGAGTTGAGATAAATTCAGCATACATCCCCCTTATTTAACGCTTTCTACGCTAACAAACATATGTATATAATACTAGCTAGTATTGACACTATTTGAATGGCATCACAGTAAGGACATCTATGATTCGGCTAATTCTTTTTCTTTCATTTTTTGTTTTTACTGCAATCACTCAGGGACGAACTTTTAAGAATGCTTATATTTCCTTTGAAATGTTAGACAACTGGGATTGCCGGCTTGAGCAAACAGAATGGGTTTGTCGTTCTGAGGATCCACAAGAAGCAAAAGAAGCCGTAATTATTCTAACAGCCAAAGAAAAAGGCCCTACGGATACATTTGATCTTTATCAAAACCACATGAATAATCCAATTACAACTCAGGCTAAAACAGGACCCATGTCCTCAACTGTCATTTACAAATCAACGCAGTTGAAAATAAGTGACCATCCGTGGCTGGACGCACTTCACACGAATAGTGAAGTACAGAATTATTACACGCGCTACCTAGCAACGACAAAGGATCAAATTGCAATTTTAGTCACGTTCAGCGCTCATAATAAATATTATTCAAAGCACAGTACAAATTTTAATACGACAGTGAACTCCTTGCGGGTTATCGCTAGTAAAGATATTTTATCACGGCCCGATTTGGGTCCTATTCGCGGTTCCAACGAATTTATAGGCGGAGGGATTACGCCTGGGTCGTTACTCCTGGACCCCCCGGAAGACCCCAACGCGAAAGGCGCGGGCTACTTGAAAAATCCAGTGATTTTAGGTTTCATTGTGTTGCTGCTAGCAGCGATTGCGTACGTGGTACTCAGATTACGAAGGAAAAATTAGTTCATTACGAAATCAGTGAAATAGACATCTTTGACTAAGCCCTGGTCTAACAACTTATTTATTTCCTCAACAATTCGGTCTTTGAGAAATAATTTACCCTGGATCGACTCCAAATCATCAAACGATTTTTCATTCAATACACGAACAATACGGTCACGTGCTTTAGCTCGTTTATCTAGATTCATAATTTCTTTGAATGATTCGGGGCCAATCATATCAAGGTTCACTTGCAGTCGGATCGTCCGCTTTGGCAACCCCGATAAATTTACGATAAATTTATCCATGGTGTAAATCATAGGCGCACGAGCAAAAGTTTCCTGAATGCTTGATGGCTGACGCAATTGAGTTTCTGTTGTAGTCATTGGCTCGTGCCCCAGAGTCGCTGTGAATGCCCAGTAGGACCCCAACAATAGACAGGAAATATTCACTGTGATCAGCAGCCCAGTTACAATTTTTTTAATTAGAGCGCTCATCGGACCTCAGTGTGTTAGAGACAACTTATCTGCACTCTTTATCGGTCATCCGGCAGTAAGTCTTAAGAAGTGATTGGTGTGAAGGCAGTGAGTATCAAATTGACACTCACTGGTTTAGACTCGCTAATAGTTCGACAAAAAATTGAAAAAAAGTTGATGAATTTTAGAATGAGATGTATTTCTGTAGGGGAAACGCAACTCGACTTTAGAAGAGGTTTTGCATTCAACTTAATATTCAGTTTTTATATGTCGATAAGCTACTGAAACTCATGAAAACCATGCTGCCATTTCTTATTTTATTTTTCATTTCTGTAGCACACGCTGAAAGCGAAAGTGCCGAGACTCTTTTGCCCTCCGAGGTCCTTCAATTATCCGAGGAACCTTTAATTTCTACAAATGCCTTTTTAGCCGATAAAACTCGCCGGCAGCTCTACATTGTGCAGCCTGACAACCTGTATTCGAATCCGCAAGCAGCTGCATTTGATATCGACATCGGCAAGAATGACGGCAACAAGACAAAGCGCGATGACAAGAAAACTCCAGAGGGCATCTACCTTTTGCAGGAAAAAAAAGTAGCTCCAAATATTCCATTCGACTTGTATGGCGTCATGGCTTTCACCACAAATTATCCCAATGCATTTGATAAATTTGAAAATAAGACCGGAGACGGAATTTGGCTGCATTCGATACCTGATGAAGTCGCCCTGAATCGTGGCTCACGCGGATGTGTTGTACTCCGAAATGATGCACTAAAAAAAGTAGAACCATTTATTGCTTTGAACAAGACGTTTTTAATTATCAATAACCAGATTAGCTGGCTGAAATCGACAGACCACGAAGCAAAAAAAATGACTGCACAAGCCTGGCTTGATGGCTGGAAAAATTTATGGGAAAAGCAGGATCTGGAAAACTATATTACTTTATATTCTGACCAATTCTCCGGCCCGAATTTTAGTAAAAAGAGTTGGTATGCACACAAGAAAAATTTA
>JAYUTU010000058.1:0-7021 GCA_043754975.1 Bdellovibrionales bacterium
CGATACCTATCAAACAGCAAAATGGCTTTTAGGAAGTTTTTCTGCACTTTCAGTTATTTTAGTTTTGTTAGGCGGGGCTTACATTCGCCGTGAATCTCAGAATCAATTAGGTCCGGTGGCTATTGCCACAAGTGATTCGTCTGGAAAAATCATGGCTGGCGTTGATGTCTTGGCGACTACCATGCAAAGCTTAAGCGAAGGAGCCACCGAGTCCGCAGCCTCACTTCAAGAAACTGTTGCCTCTATGGAAGAATTAAATGCATTAGTAAAAGTAAATTCTGAAACAGCCCAGCGTGCAGCTGCATTATCTGTCGAAAGCCAAGCCTCTGTTTCAAATGGTCAAACTCAAATTCAAGGAATGATTGAAAACATCAAAGATGTCTATCAATCCTCAAAGAAAATCAGTGAAATTTTAATTTTAATTGAAGACATTGCCTTTCAAACAAACTTACTAGCACTTAATGCGGCCGTAGAAGCTGCGCGTGCCGGCGAGCATGGCAAAGGCTTCGCGGTAGTTGCAGATGCTGTTCGTAGCCTAGCGCAGAATAGCTCTAAATCTGCCAAAGAAATTAACGAACTGATTAAAATTTCTAGCGAAAAGACAGAGCACGGTATTAAGATCGCCGCGGCTTCTGAAAAGTCACTCAATGAAATAGTTGCATCAGTTTCACTAGTTTCTGGTTTAATTCAAAACATATCGTCAGCGGCGCAAGAGCAACATTTAGGTATTAATCAAATTACAACAGCACTAACTCAAATTGACCAAGCCATTCAAATGAGCGTTGCCAGTACAGAAAATATTTCTGGATTAAGCACGGATTTACAACACCAGGCATTGAATCTAGACGGCCTAGCGGCAAACCTTCGCGAATTTGCTGCTTTAAAAGAGTCTGTTACAGAACCCGAAGAGCAGCCGGTCAGCCGAATAGAAAAACAGGGTGCTAATAATCGAAATTTAAAAGCAAGTTGAAAAAAGCCTAAAGCCAGTTCGGAAATTTCCGTTCTAACTTTAGGGTTTAAGTCGAAACTGTTTTATGAAAACTTACTTCAAATCAAAACGATCCAAATTCATAACTTTGTTCCAAGCAGAAACAAATTCATGAACGAATTTTTTCTGATAATCGCTACATGCATAAACTTCAGCAAGTGCCCGCAATTGCGAATTCGAACCGAAAACTAAATCAGCAATTGTAGCCGTCCATTTAATTTCGCCAGTTTTACGATCGCGACCTTCTAATACGCCATCAGTCTTTGAAGATTTGAACCACTTTGTATTCATATCTAACAAATTCACGAAGAAATCGTTTGTTAAAGTATCCGTCTTCTTTGTGAAAACGCCGTGCTTTGATCCACCAAAGTTTGCATTTAATGAACGTAAACCACCGATTAACACAGTCATTTCTGGAGCTGACAACGACATCAACTGCGCTTTATCAATTAAATAGTCGCCAGCAGATGCTTCACGACCTTTTTGTACGTAGTTACGAAACCCATCAGCGATTGGCTCTAAAGCTTCAAATGAGTCAACATCTGTCTGCTCTTGAGTTGCATCCATACGGCCTGGAGTGAACGGAACTTTTACAGCTTCGCCAGCATTTTTTGCAGCGGCTTCAACTGCAGCACAGCCACCTAATACAACAACGTCTGCAAAAGAAACTTTTTTACCACCAGATAAAGTTGCATTAAAATCTTTTTGAACTTGTTCTAATTTTGGAAGAACTTTTGCTAATTCAGCTGGTTGATTTGCTTCCCAATTTTTTTGTGGAGCTAAACGGATACGTGCACCATTTGCACCTCCACGTTTATCACTTCCGCGGAAAGAGGCCGCTGCTGCCCATGCCGTAGAAACCAATTGAGAAATCGACAACCCTGACGCCAAGATTTTCGTTTTCAATGCAGCAATATCTTGCTCGTCGATTAGTTTGTGATTCACAGCTGGAATCACGTCCTGCCACATGTACGTTTCCTTAGGCACTAGAGGACCAAGATACAACGTATGAGGTCCCATATCTCTGTGACATAACTTGAACCATGCATCTGCAAAAGCTTTAGCAAATTCTTGTGGATTTTTTTGGAAACGACGAGAAATTTTCTCGTACTCTGGATCCATTCGCATAGCCATATCTGCAGTTGTCATCATCGGAGCATGACGTTTTGTTTTGTCATGAGCATCTGGAACCGTTGTTGCTGCTGCTGGATCTTTTGGTTTCCACTGGTGAGCGCCAGCAGGGCTTTTTGTTAATTCCCAATCGTATTTAAATAAAATATCGAAATAATCGTTATCCCATTGGATCGGATTTGTTGTCCAAGCCCCTTCGATACCGCTGGTAATTGTGTCAACGCCCTTACCTGATTTAAAAGAGTTGATCCAGCCAAAGCCTTGCTCTTCAACTGCTGCACCTTCAGGTTCAACACCTACATTTTTACTGTCGCCTGCACCGTGCGCTTTACCGAACGTGTGACCACCCGCCGTTAATGCTACAGTCTCTTCATCATTCATCGCCATACGAGCAAAGGTTTCACGAATATCACGCGCAGAACCCAACGGATCAGGACGCCCGTTTGGTCCCTCTGGATTAACGTAGATTAAACCCATCTGCACTGCTGCAAGAGGTTTTTCTAATTCACGATCACCAGTGTAGCGCTCGTCGCCCATCCATTTTGTTTCTTTTCCCCAGTAAACATCTTCTTCAGGAGCCCAAACATCTTCGCGGCCACCTGCGAATCCCGCAGTTTTAAAACCCATTGATTCTAGTGCCACGTTACCTGTTAAAATCATTAAATCAGCCCAAGAAATTTTTGCACCGTATTTTTGTTTTATCGGCCATAATAAACGACGTGCCTTATCTAAATTTCCGTTGTCCGGCCAGCTGTTCAGCGGAGCAAAACGTAAAGTTCCGGCACCACTTCCACCGCGACCGTCAGTCACACGATAGGTTCCAGCACTGTGCCACGCCATACGTATAAAAAATGGACCGTAGTGACCGTAATCTGCTGGCCACCAGTCTTGAGAATCAGTCATCAACGCAGTTAAATCTTTAACGACTGCGTGAAGATCTAATTTTTTAAATTCTTCAGCATAATTAAAATCTTTTCCCATTGGATTTGATGGTTCTGAATGTTGATGCAAAACTTTAATATTCAGCTGATTTGGCCACCAATTTGCGTTTGATTGTGCTCCAGCTTTAGATTGCGTCAATACTGCGCCCGAAAATGGGCATTTGCCTGTTTCTGCTTCCATAATTCTCCCTTTTTAAGATTTCTTAACCCTCTAAGATTAGGGTCACAGTAAGAATCAATCAATAGCGCAAATGTTTATTCGATGGTTCCATCGAACAAATCAATTACCACTTAAGAATGTGCATTGTGTTTAAACAAATTTTGTACAGACTTGAATGCGTTACAGCACTTTTGTATAGACTAGGGCCCAGGCAATTAAAACGAGTTGAAGAGGCAATCGAATCAGCAGCCCCAAATCAGAAACTCCGAAAGCAGCTCCACCCTGTTGATACATGTAAAAATTGGCAGGAAAAACGGCAACTAAAAATAAAACTATTCCCAATGCAGCCACTCTCTGAGTTTTCTTAAAAAGTAAAAGTAGCCCTAACAGAATTTCAATGACTCCACTGAGTTGCACTAAAAATAATGGAGCCGGTAAATACCGTGGCATCATCTGCAAATAAAAATCGGGATCACGAAAGTGATTTAGTCCAGCCAAGATATATAGAATGGCCATAAAATAACGGGAATAAACTTTTAAGGTTTCCATCCGCATACCCTACCAGGAAAAAGACTCTTTACCAGGTACACCGCACACACCCCTTTTGCAGAAATTAAGTTGATCCATCCGCTTATCTTATGCGAATGTGGCATTTCGTTCCCGCGCGGGTGGTGGAATTGGTAGACACGCAGGTCTCAGAAGCCTGAGTCGAAAGATGTAGGGGTTCAAGTCCCCTCCCGCGCACCAATTCCGTCAGTACTCGAACCCACACGCTGGGTCGGGTTAAACCGAATCAGTTTTCCTTCTTTTTCTTGAGTTTCGGTTCCTTCAACACATGTTCCATCGGTTCCAGTTGCTTTTAAGACTTCTTTTGCTGGGGCATACATTCCAATTTTGATTTTCATTGGATGAACTTCTACAAATTTTATTAAATTACTAAAAATCGGTCTTTGCTTTTCAACCGGGGCCGTATCTAGTCGCTCAATCGTTCTTCTAATTCTATCAACCAATCCCTTTTCATCAATTTCATGTTTCATTGCTTCATGAATATCTTTGGCTAACTTTTCTTTAGCCAATTTCAATTCTTGTATTTTTAACTGTCCCTGTCTGATTTGTTCATAGAACAAATCAGCAGGTAAATCGGTCGGAAGCTCTGACACGCGCTGAACTAAATTACTGACTTTTTTAGACGCCGCTAGAATTTCGGATTCAATCTGCTTTTGCCGTGATTGAACTTCAGGTAACTCTTGATTTACTTTCGATCTGTAAATTGAAACCCACTTTTCAATTAATTGCGGGTCGTATAAAAGTTGCTTTAAGGAATTTAAAACGATTTCTTCCATCCTTGGAGCGCGTATATTTTTGATCTGACATTCATGAGCCATTTCTTTTGTAAATGGGTTTTTAATCTGAGCGTGGCCATAATAAAAGTGCTTTTCTTTGCTTCGACCTGTTCCGCTTTTACCGCCCATAGGCTTGCCGCATTCGCCGCAAATAAGTAACTCAGTCAATGAAAACGGATGATTCTTCCATTCATCAGGTTTGTACTTATTTTTATTTTTCGTAAGTCGTTCTTGAACTTGATTGAAGATCGCTTCATCAATGATTGGTTTCCATACGGCAGGAATTAATGTTACTTCGCCTGACTTATTTTTGACTTCACGTTTGGCGATATAAATTTTGTTAGTTAAGACGGATTGTAACGTGTCGACTGAGAAAAAGTTTCCGCCTTTTGCGATTCCATGTTTATTTATGTAAGATTTATTTCTAATGCCAAGCTCAGTTAGTTTCATTTGGGCTTTACGGACGCTGCCTTCAGATAAGAAAGTTTCAAATATTTTTTGAACTTGCACAGCTTCTACATCATTAATCAGCAGCTCGCCTTTATTTTTGGTATTGCGGTCATAGCCCATTGGAATTGTACCGCCATTAAATAGTCCGCGCTTAGCACGAGTCTCTAAAAATGCTCATGACATGGTGATTAGTCATCAATAAACCATCTGATGATATAAAAAAACCTGTGCCTTGTCCTCCGCCACCAGAATACAATGTATTATT
The DNA here is from genome assembly GCA_043754975.1 of Bdellovibrionales bacterium. Classification (GTDB taxonomy): domain Bacteria; phylum Bdellovibrionota; class Bdellovibrionia; order Bdellovibrionales; family Bdellovibrionaceae; genus Pseudobdellovibrio. Next base: position 5,279 of record JAYUTU010000058.1, read on the forward strand.
TTGATCATTTTCTTTTTCAATTTGAACTACAGAAAGAGCGTAGTCTTTTTTATTATTATCTACTTCAGTGACGTCAAAACGCTGTGGTTTGCTATCTTCTAATTTTGCAAATCGTGCAAAAACATCACTTAATTTACTTATTTTATAAATAAGAAATTCTGAAGTCTGACCAGCAAGCTCAATTTTTATTCGTAATGTGTTTTGATCTATTTGCTCAGCTGTAGTCTTAATTTTAACCGAAAGATCTGGCAGACTGCTAATCTGTGCTTGATTATAAGTACTACTTGCGCCACTCATTCTAAAAGAAATTTCGTATAAATCCTTGTAGCTGCCACTTCTTTCACAAGAACTTAGATCTTCTTTCAGGCATGCTGCTACAAAAGCACCAACCATAACGTTTACGTTAGCTGCATGATAAATTTCTCCTGCGGGTTCCTTTACAAAGGAGGCTAGAAAACTATTTTTAATCATGTTATTTTCAATTTTGTGGACCAAAATAATTTTGTCGGTAAAGTCAGACGCACTAGCTAATGCAAAATTTTGCAATAAAAATACTGATATGAAAATAATTTTCCGCATATAAAACCTCATTGATCTGAGTATAGGCTCTTATCTGAAATAGCGAAACTGTAGATAATTAGCCTGGTAATAAATGCCTGTAAAACATTTAGACAAACAGGAATCAAAGCCTAATTTAGATGAGCCTAAAATTGGATATAAACTCGCTGACCCTTAAATTCGATCCATAAACTGACGTGCAGTAATAATTTCTACGTGTTGGAATTTTTTAAGAACAAGCAAGTCACGTCTGTCTCCGCTTACAATAAAAGTGCACTTACCCTCAGCTGCGCATTCCAAAACACGATTATCAGCTGGGCATCTTGGGATAACATTAATTGTCTGAGTGGGAATAACGATTTCTGCAATAGAAAAAATAGGCGTAGTTAAAGATTTCATTTCATGGGCCGTAAGCCCGAATTTATCGGAACTTATCACGCGCTCTGTTTCTTCAATTAAAAAAGGTGATGTCACCCAGATAAACTTTTTAGACAAAGCCGCCTGAACGACCTTCAATGGCAGGCCACCAAACAAAAGAGCAGAAACTGTAATATTGGTGTCAACAACAGCGCGAATCATGGGCTTTAAGTTCTCTTACGTAAAGTGGAAAGTACATCTTCAACAACTGAAGGCTTAACGCCCTTTTTTTTGAGTTTTTTTGAAACGGCCTTTTGTGTCTGCTCAAATTCGCTGGTGCTCATATATTTTCGAACGGCCTCGCGCAGATATTCACTAATCGTTCTATGTTCAGCTTTTGCATGTTTTTGAATTTCCAGCTCGAACTCAGGGGGGACCGAAAAAGCTACGACTTTTGTTGTACGCATAAAGCCTCCTGCGTATGATTATACCTAGTTATACTAAGTAATACCAGTGTTTTTTAGAAATTTGACGAATAAATGCTTCTGAAGCTCCAATTAGTCGAGCGATGTTACAATGTGATCCATACTTTTTAACCAGCTGCTTCAAATTTACAGGATTTAATAGCTTAGCTTCAGGATAAGCCTCAAACTCGACACATAGAACAGGCTCAATTCGATTTAATTGATTACCAAGACCACAAACTGGTTCGTCTACTTCGGGCTCCCGCGCACCAATTTTCTCATAACACTACCTTGTCCTCCTTTAGGAACATCCTGAATTCTGAATACCGTTAACAGTATTCGGAATTCAGTACAGTATTCTGAA
>JAYUTU010000059.1:0-3169 GCA_043754975.1 Bdellovibrionales bacterium
GTTGAAAACTTAGAAATGCTAAAACTAGTGACGCAGCCAATTTATTTTGGTGCCCTATCGAATATTCCAGAAAATTCGCAGCTAAAAGAATGTATGACGTTGGACACAAAACTGTGTGATAGCTCTTTGGAATACCATGCCTCGGCGTATGATTTAAATACAAACCAAATTTTAAATACCGCCAGCTCTGCCGCTGCAAATATTCGTAGCGGCATCAGATTTAAAGTGCATTGTGCACGCAGCGAAGCGACCTGTGACAAAGCCGATTATTTCACAGTCATCGTGACGACGTATTTAACTTACAGCGGAATACCCGTTTCTAGTATTGAAAAGCGCGATGTTGTGACGCCGGAATTAACCAATGTCGTGACATACATTCCTGAAGCTACTTTGTCTGCTGGCCGCCCGATAAATGTGGTTATCTTTCTGGATAACTCGTGGAGTATGGGTTTTGCCAAAGACCAGATCAAGGCCGGTTTAGATTCACTGATTGCGAAGCTCTCGAAAATGGATGCAACCGTTGTGATTAGCACGTTAACGGATCAGTATACGATGAACACCGAAATGTATTATTTTGATGGCACTGGTGCCCGCACTTCGCCTGTGCCAACACCCTATCCACCAACTTTTTATTCGGATTGGAACTTTATGGCTGCCTACCCTGGCGTTTATAATATGGAGGATCCGGCAACCTTTATGAATTCGTATCCACGAAAACAAATTTTTAAATTTTTGGCGAATGACAGCGTAGCTGCCACAGATCAGAAAATATTAGCATTAAAAAATCTTGTTGATTATCTATTTACGCTGCCAGCAAGTGGCTTGGGCGACACACCGTTTTGCTCGATGCTTAGATTTCTTGAAACTCCAACAGCCAGTGCGCCATTCACTTTGGATAAATTTACTCCAACTGCTTTTTTTGTTATTAGTAACGAGGACGACACTTCATCTAGCTGCCAAAAAAAGTACGTCATAGAATGGCATCCAAGCCCGCCACGATACCATTACTACGGTTTACGACAGACTTTGCCATTGAACATTACCTTTCAAGGGTTGGATGACGGGGCCCCAAGAACCTACACAACACCTATAGATTATTACCCTGTTTATAATCCTGCGTTAGTTCCTGGGTCGGACTGCGTAGCGCTTGCGAATTCAACGCCAGTTGCCGACATTGAACAAGATATCAAACGTGATTACCGCGGACAAAATTATGTTGTTGGCAGCGGCTACACAATTAATAGTTGTACAGTGCCAACACCCAGCCCCAACAGGACTTACTATTTGGGGAGTTCGCTAACTCCCACTGATATCTGCACACAGGTGGAAAATGGAACGTTTTCTAATATCTCGCGGGCATATGTTCCGGGTAGCTGTTACGAGTACTACAATTCTGGTGATGGCAATGCATCAGGATCTTTTATAAGTACTGAATATCTGGTCACATCTGCGACCCCACCCGTTGAAACAGTTTTTCAATCCATCAGTTCCAAAGTTGGTTTGAGTAACGCCTATTACATGGCCGTGGTGCATCCCGATACAACAACCTGCCCGCAGACCCCGGGCTCAGGCGTGGGCACACGTTACACGGACTTAGCAAAAAAAACAGGAATGAATTCCAGCATTATTCCCGTCTGCAGTGCCGATTTTTCTGGGCAGTTAGCTAATTTAACCGCGTGGACACAAGCAGCTGGTGCCAACGATATTCAGTTGTCAGTCACAGTTGCATCAAGCTTAAACGGTGTTGAAATTATCCGTGCTGGAGTTTCCATTCCGCTAGTTGCGAAAGTGGATTACACAGTATCTGGAACTATATTAATTTTTACAGCTGGAATTTTACAACCCAATGACATCGTGAAAGTGTACATGAAATAATATGAAACAAACTCGAACCACCCACCCAAGTGGCTATACGATCGTCGAGCTTATTGTGGCACTGGGCCTTATTGCGATTGCCACGGGATTGATGGCTTTTCCGCAAGTGCTGATTCAGAAAACATTAGGTAGCAGCGAACAAAAAATTGATCGCAAGATACAGATCGATTCGATGAAGCAGAAAATGAGCTCTATCGAAGATGCTTTGACGACCAGTTCGCTGGTGACTCCGGCGAACGATACTCTTTGCCCGTGCACGCAAGGCGGTGCATTTATGGTAGGTGCCACCAAAGTTTGCGCGCTGAATGTTTGTCAGGGTGGCCAAGAAATGGAATTTGATTTTTACAAACCCAACACAACACCACTGACTAAATTAGCCGGTAAATCGACGTCCCCGGTTTATTACATGGTCGATGGTAAAGACTGCATTCCGATTCCAGATGTTCCTGAATCTGAAAATGGCTGTGCTTACAAGGCACTTTCTAAGTTTAAGCCTCATTGTGTCGGTGACTTGCCAACATGCGATCACGCCAATTACATTTCAGTGACCTTAGAATTTCTTCCGATTGGAACTAAATTTGTTATCGGCGCAGAGAAAACTCAGTTTCTGTATTTCGTTCCACTGAATTACAATCCAAAAATAACTGCTATTCTGGATCAAACGCTGACGCTGGGAAGCACATCAAAATTACCTGTGATTGCTGATGCGGGCGAAGCTTCAGAACGCCAAGGATTTATATTTGAAAAATGTGAATCCTCTGATAGCACACGGGTCGAAGTTAAATGTTACAGGTTCATCGACTCAGTTGGACAGATTATTTTAACTGCGAAAGGCGCTGGCACAGCCCAGATTACTTTACAAATTAATGACGGAGGTTCGACAAACTCATTATCAAATCCCATGGTTTTTAATGTGACGGTTCCGTAATTTTTTTTGTTTTGATAGAAACTTTGGAGCGCAAATCGCCTGTTATCTGATTTAGTAAAATTCTATTTCTGAAGCAATTTCCGAGATTCCAAGGCCTATTTGCAGTTTCTCAAATTTAGACACTTCATGAATTGCAAATTCCTAGACGTTTAGATAGCAAAAGCAAAACAAAACGGCGTGTAGATTAAGAAAACAATAAAGAAATCAATCAAGCAACCTGGTATATCCTCCGATACTTTAGCATGCAGAAACGCCATCTTTTTGTAGCAAATTTCTTATTTTTTGTATTTCTTTTGGTCGGTGAATTTGCGTTCGCTGTTCCGAACTCGATGACTTTTCAAACTAAAATTTTTAAACCTGATGGAA
>JAYUTU010000060.1:0-6983 GCA_043754975.1 Bdellovibrionales bacterium
TGGCGAGTAATTTGGCCAATAAAGTGGTACTGGTTAGTGGCGCTGGCGGCAGCATCGGTAGTGAGCTATGTAGGCAGATATTGGCAGAAAAACCAAGCAAGCTTGTTTTGTTGGATCACAATGAATTTGGCCTCTACACCATCCATAGCGAGCTGTTGCATTTATGCTCTGAAAAAAGTTTAACGGTAGAGCTGGTTCCATTGCTAGCCAGTGTCAGCAATTTTGAACGTTTGCAAGAAATTTGCATGCTGTATCGTCCAGCTACGGTTTACCACGCTGCGGCTTATAAGCATGTGCCTTTGGTTGAAAGCAACTTCTCCGAAGGTGTTCTGAACAATGTTTTTGGCACGCTCAATATGGCGCGTGCAGCCATCGAAAGCAAAGTAACGCACTTTGTACTTGTGTCCACCGACAAAGCCGTGCGCCCAACCAATGTGATGGGTGCCACCAAGCGCATGGCAGAGTTGGTGTTGCAGGCATTGGCCGCCAGCACGAACCTACAGTTTGACTTGCCGGACGGCACAAAAACTGTTGAAGTGCGCAACAGCACACTGTTTGCGATGGTGCGCTTTGGCAATGTTCTGGGTAGCAGCGGCAGCGTGGTACCGCTGTTTCGCAAGCAATTACTCAGCGGTGGCCCCTTGACCATCACGCACTTGGACGTAACCCGCTTTTTCATGACCATCCCCGAGGCCGCGCAATTGGTGTTGCAAGCCGGTGCCATGGCCAAGGGGGGTGATGTGTTTGTTTTGGATATGGGCCAACCCGTTAAAATATTAGACTTGGCGCGTCGAATGGCGCAGCTTTCAGGTTTGACGTTGCGGGTTGACGGCAGCCCAGAGGGTGATATTGATGTTGAAGTCACGGGGCTGCGTCCTGGTGAGAAGCTGTATGAAGAGTTGCTGATAGGTGGCAACCCAGAAGGAACTGCGCATGAGCGTATTATGAAAGCGCATGAGGAGTACGTGAGCTGGGCTGTGCTTGCCCCCATGCTTGTAGCCCTGCGGCAGGCGGCGGTTCAAAACAACGAGCTTATGATTAAAAATACATTCGTGCAGCTGGTGCAGGGGTATAGTCCATCCTCAGGTGTGTCAACCGCCCCATCGGCAGCTGTGTAAGTCGTATTTCTGTGCAGTCAATGCCCAGTTTTTCATTTATTATTTTTTAGACAAGTCATGCAAAAAAAAATCATCATATTATTGATAGCAGCCACTGTTGGGGCGGGTCTGGGTGCGCTACTGGGTTATGGACCCATGCTGCGTTATAAGTCAGAAGCCGTGCTCAATATGGATATGGGTACCAGCGAGTACAAACGGTTTACCGAGCTGGCCAATGATGCGAGTTCTGCCAGTCAATTTGTGGCGGCATTCCCCCCGCCGCAAATGCATAGCGGGGTTGTTGAAGCACTGTTGAAATCTATCATCAAAGGTGAATGGCACAAAGCATTGCCAAAGGTTAGCAAGGCCGACGCCAAAGAGCTGACGGATGCGGTACTTCAAATGGAGCGAGATAGCGAAAAAGAGAAAGAGAAAGAGAAAGAGAAAACCCAAGGCAAAAGTAGCGTTAAGAGCTTGAAAGACAATGCTGTTTATTTGGGTTTGCGTTTGACGCATTCGGCGTCTGACCCACTGGAAGCGGCTGAAATGACGACTTGGTTGGGTGGCTATTTCAAAGAAGTCGCCACGCGTGAAGCGGTGCGTGAGCAAGTGTCACGCTGGACGGCAGACAACAGGCAGTTTTCTGACCGTGCTTTGGAGCAGAGGTTGAAGTATGAGTTTGACATTGAGCAAGCAAAAAATCGTGCGATTGCGCTGAAGAAGATCGTTGCGCAATATCCAGAATCGAGCGGGCGTGAATCGCGTCAGGTCATAGATGTCCGCAAGGACAACGAGAAATTCATGTCTCCTCTGGCGCAACTGGTGGGTGCGGAGTCTGAGTTGATAGAAATCACAGAGAAAACCCAAAAACTAAACCGTGAAATAGAGCAGCAGGCATTCGCCGGAGGCTTGCTAAAGGAGGCAGAGCTGGCCTTAAAGCAAGCACGGAGCGGGAGCGAGAGTGTGGGTAAATTGGCTGCAGTGATTGCGGAATACAGTAAAAAAGTTAAGACAGATGCTGAGCGAGAGAAATTGCTCTCTTTGGCAGCTGATCTGTCGCAAATTTCAGCACGGTTTATGTCGCAAGCGCAATTTATTGCGCAGCCCTCCGTGCCCAGCCGTCCTGAGCGACCAACGCCACTAATGTACATAGTGTTAATGAGTATTTTTTGTATATGTCTTGCTGCTATATATTGTTGGCGAGATGTGATCGTTAAATATTTGAAACCTGAAGATGGCATGGTCAACACAACAAATGCTTAAGTTCATACCCGTAGATTTTATATACTTTTGAAAACAAAGTGCTAATGCAGTTACCAAAAAAATTCTTATATCGCACAGTTGAATTATATGATTTAGTATTTTGGGGCATCATTCTCATTGGCATAGTTTTTATACTAAATTCGTATCCAATGATGAAGGTGAGATTTGATATTTGGCAACATATTGGAAATATAGATCGTTTAATATTTGATCCAAGTGTAAAAATTACTAGAACAAATTGGCATGCAGTATGGGCATTTGTTCTCAGAACTCTAGGCCCTAGTGATGTATTTACGCATGCAACTATAGTTCATCGCAGTCAGTTTGTTTTGAACGCCATCATAATATATCATGCTAGTAAGCAAATATTTTCTGCTCTATTCGAGAAAGATCATTTTACAGAAGAGAAAAATAAAAATCAATGGATTTCTAGTTTAGCACTTTGTAGTGTTTTAGTCTGGTTCACCATTGTAGGCACGGTTAGCACATTCCAGCAAGCATGGATTATGTGGTATTCAGTAAATTATCAAATTACACTTTCATTTCTATTTTTATCGATAGCTTTAATTGTAAATGTGATATGCCTCGAGCAATGTAAAAAATTATATGTTACTAAACTAAGTGTTGCCTTTACTCTTTTAATATTAATATATTTGTTTCATGCGGGTGAGTTGGCTTATTTAGTATTTTATATACCAATCATAGCGATTTGTTTTGTAAAAAAAATAAACTTAAAAAAATTCTTTATTGCACTAACAATCTTAGGATTGATTGCATTTATAGCAGAAAAATTTTATGTTGATATTAGGCCAGAGTTGGTGAGTCTTCTGCTAAGTGGAGATTTTGCTGGTATTAAAAATAAAATCAATATTTATGGAACTTATAACATACTTGGAGGAAATAGATATAAAGCAAATTGGAATGAATTGTATAGTTCGAGTATATTTTTAGTTGCTCCAATAATATTTCTTGCATGGAATGAATCAAGCAATATAAGCAGGAAAACCTTGCTATTTATAATATTGTCGCTAATTTTTTGCTTTATTCCAAGCTTTAAATTCAGCGCTGGCATAGCCTCACTTATTTCGTATGACGGAATTGTGAATCGATATTATTTTGCATCATTTGTTTTTCTTTTGTTGCCATTATTTATATATTTGATATTGTTTAAATTGGGAAAATCAAACGCACAGACGTCATTGATTTTAATAGTTTTAATTTGTATGGTTATATTTTTTAACTATTCAAAATATGTAAATAATAAAGGCACGTATTATCAAAACGTTAATTCAATATTACAAAGTGCAAAACGGAAAAAAATTGATATAGGCGTATCTGATCTTGAGATCGAATCAATTGGGAAGCAAATTAAAATTGCGAGTGTTAAATATGGCAGTGAAAAATTCACATATTGTTCGAATTATGATAAAGGCCATGTCATAAAATACGTGTATCGAAGAGAAAATGTGGCTTTTGATAGATTTCCAGATTATTATGCATTCGATCATGCGGAATGTATGAAGTCATTTGTAAACTCCGTTGCAATCGAATAACATAATTTTCTATATTTTGTAAAACCTAATTTATTACATGAACAAAAAAGTTGCAGCTGATGAAGCGCCTAAGATAAATAGCCGAAGAAAATTAATACGTTTCACACTTGCTTCGATGACAGCTTCAGCTGCGGGTTTATTTTTGAATGCTTGCGATTTTTATACTGAGCCTCGAAAATTAACTGCAATTGAAAATGAATATTTAGAATTTCCCATTCCGAGGCAAATAGTGGTTTCGATCGGACCATATAAATCTGTTAGAGAAGCGCTTGGCGATGAAACACGTATTGATTGGCAACGTGATGATAAACGTGCAAAATATATTACTCTCGCCTATGCCGCACAGGAATTGCAGCAGCATCTCGCTTTGGTGGGTGTCGAGGTATCGATCTCAGTTAGTAACGAATTAACAATACCTAAACAATCTAGCATTATATTGACTGTCGCTGAGAAAGAAAACAAGAATACTGTTTCAATGTCGGATGTGAATGGCAAGTCCAATTTTTTTGAGGACGAGAGTTTTGAGATAGTCCCGAAAAATAACCATATTTATGTGACTGCCAGCAATCGTATCGGTGTCTTAAATGGTGTTTACAGATTGCTTGAGCATATTGGTTTTGCTTGGTTTGATCCTTATGAGACGCATGTTCCTGTAAGTAAAGTTTCAATGGTTGATTTGAAATGGCAAAGAATTTCCGAGGCACCCAAAATTCAATTGCGCGGATTTTGGATATATGACACTATTCCTGACGAGTTTGCGATTTGGCTTAGGCGCAATAGATTCAACATAGGTGGTCTTGCGCGTAGCCATGTTAAGCATAAGCTCGGACTTAAAGGCTGGGGTGGTGAGCACAACTTACTACAGCAAGAATTTTCGCCTGCTGGTCTGTTTGAGAAACATCCTGAATGGTATTCATTAGTTTCAGATGTACGTCGTCCTATAGTTGCAGCAGGTGACTACTTTAATCCTTCATTTGCAAATATTGAAGCCTGCAATTATTTTGCAAATAGAATTATTGACCGCTTAGAAAATGGCGACTTAAAGGATGTTGATATACTCAATGTATGGCCTTCAGACAACAGGTTTAACAATTTCGATCAAAGTCAGCTAGCCAAAATACTAGGCAATGAAACTGATAATTTGCTGCATTTCAATGCGGTTGTTGCAGATCAACTCAAGCGGGCTTACTCCGAAGGTAGGCTTTCACGGCCTGTAATCATGGCTGGTAATTCATACTACCTGACGATGATGCCGCCAACCAATCAAAAAATAATAGCTAGGTTAGAAAATGCAAGGTATTTGCACATTTTTTACCCCATAGATCGAAGTTGGTCTGGTGAAATTGATTCTGATCTGGAAAATCGCCGGGCAAACAATAAATTTGTTCAAAACTTAGCCAAATGGAAAGAAGCGGCTAAGTTTAGTTATGGCGTGGTTGATTATCATAACTTTAGTGTTTTTGCCGCTGTTGGGCTTAACGACATGCAATTTTTTGATCATAACTTCAAAGTACTTACGTCTGCGCGCGATGGCTTATTTGCGTATATGCATCCAATGCTAAAAAATCCGGGTCCAAGACGATTAACTAATTATTTGATGTCGCAATTGTCTTGGTTTGATCCGAAATCAGATAGCGGTGATAAATTGGTGAAAAATAAATCAAATCAAATAACGGTTAATTTTTTTGATAAACGGTACGGAAAATGGTCGTCACCTTGGCGTGAAATTCATGAGCTTATGGCTCGTTCTGCGGAAAATGCTCAAGAGATATTTGGACATAACTCGCTCTATTGGGTCTTATTTCAACATTTCATGTGGAATCCGGCTTTCTATACTCCTGAGGAATGTATTAAATTTATCGGTAAGTATCTGATTGGTGGTACGCAGGAGTTGCCTGCAAGATTTTCAATGGATGAAACAGTAGTAGAAACATTTATTGGATTAAATGAATCATTGAAGCTGCAAGAAACAGCAAGATTAAAATGGGTAAAAACTTTGGCGAATGTTTCTGATTCAAATGTTCAAAAACGCATGGAAAGTGACGTTGAATGGTTTAAGGCTACGGCCAGTCGTTATCACCTGATGAAGTTAACGAGCGATTATTTTATAGCTAGCAACAAGAAGCGAGACGTAAATCAGTTAAGTGCGCAAATTCAACATGAAATTAATTTTTTAAAACAATCGCAAGTAACAAAGGATACGATTTCACCAGTAAATCAACGTGTATTTTTAGATCATCATCAGCGAATGATTTCTTTATGATTTCATTGATGCGAAAAAATACGTTCCAAAATTAAAATCGCTAGCTAGAATGCCCCGTCCAGTAAGATAGCAGATATGACCAGTCACCCAGATTTCATGCAAACGATCCGCCGCGATGGTTGGATGATTCCGCAAATTGCCGATTGCCTGAAGCTAGCCACTAATACGGGGGGGGGGTAGTGAAAAAGCTATATTATTTTAATAGAATCATTGTTTTACTGTTGATGGTCGGGTTTGGTGCTGGTGGAATTTGGTATGTGCTACAAGAGCCTTTGACTTGGACGATGATCAACGTCAATTACTCCCCCCAACAAGGTGACGCCCATTTGATTCAAACCCATGAAGGCAAAAACATTTTGATCGATGCAGGGCATCTCGTCCCAGCGCGCAAGGCATTAGTACCTTTCCTGAAATCAAAGGGTATTGAAAAAATTGATGTGGTTTTTGTGACACATCCGCACAAAGACCATTACTTGGGTTTGCTGGCCATCAAGGAAAGCGGCATTCCTATTGAAACGGTGTATATGAACAATGTTGGTCGCAAAGAGTGTGAAGCGGAAATGCCTTTGGCGTGTGATTTTGAAGAAATAGTGAGTTACCGAGCTATGCTTAAAGATAACCGCGTCACGGTGCTTGAGGCCGAGGCTGGCATGGTGTTTGATCTAGGCTTGGGCAGCAGCTTGAAGATGCTGTATGCCTTTGATGGCGTGAACACGCCCGTGGGACGCACGGATATCAACGATATGTCGCACATCATGCTGCTAAAACATGGATTCAACACTGCTCTTTTTACGGGTGATTTGAATG
>JAYUTU010000061.1:0-3160 GCA_043754975.1 Bdellovibrionales bacterium
TAAAATAATTCAATCACACGATCATAAAATGAAGCGTAAATATGAGAATCTGCATTTAAATTAGTTGTTGATCCATGGGCAATCGAATCAGGAAGTTCAAAAGGAACACTGGAAGCTTGCATGGCTGCGGTTTGGCTTTGCAGGGCTTTCGCAAATTCAGGAACCCCATCCGGGTCATCAAAAGAATCAGTTGGTCTATTCGACGCTAATTTTTTTTGACCCTTTTGATTTTGCTGTGCAGTTTTATTTTTAAACACACCTAAATCTTTGGCCCGAGTTTGTTTTTCAAAACGTTGATTTTTTTCAGCGATAAAATCAGCAGGTGTTTGCATTTCTGAAGCCGGCGTTTCAGTCGTGTTTTTAACCACAGGTTTTTCAAATTCAGGCTGTTGACTGACAGCAGGTGTTTGCTCAACGAGTTCAACCAAAACAGTTTGCTGTTCATTGGACTTGGGACTAGGGACCCAATTCAGCGAGAGAGCTGATATAAAATGCAGAGCAAGGCTAAGGCCCAGCAAGGTTATAAAACGAAACATAATGATTCTGAGTGTATCATTATTAGATCTCAAGTTAAGACAATTTTTACCGATAAGGAGTGTGTCATCAAACGGGGGATACATGTCTAAAATTATTGATCTAGTGCCACGTCTTAAAACAGTTGCAGACCCGCAAAGCCATCAAATTCAGTTAGATAGAAAAGATATGCCTCACATGGATGATGAAAAATCGGGATTTAAACCTATTATTTTAAAAGAGCGTCGTGTAGTTGATCGGACTATTCTGTCTGACATGGTCAGTGGAATGATTGTGTTGCCACAAAAAGGTCTACTGAAAGTTCAGCTTTTTGATATTTCAGAAGAAGGTTTATCTTTTGTTTTAGAGCCCAACATGGGCGCATACAGTATTGGCGAAGAAGTTGCTTTGCGAGTTTACTTAAATCATAAAACTTATTTCCCTTTGTACGTGAAAATTAAGCATGCGACTTTTTGATACCCAGGAAAATGTTGCCAGACACGGTGTTGAGTACATCAAAGGTGACTCAGATGTTGCGCTTCGGCATTTTGTTAATTTCATTATTTCAGTCAGTGAAGGTTTAAAAATTGACGACGGTGACTTGATGATTGGTTCAAGTTCGTAACCGAAAAGTATCCTAAAAAACTCAGTGACTTAAACACCTGTTTGAGGTCGAATTTAGTAAGACTTATTCTGGTCTACTTAACTTGATTCAGCGGGGGTTACATCTTGAGTACAAATGCAAAAGCTAAACGTCGTAAAGTTGTTATAGATACAAATGTGATTTTATTTGATGCTTTTGCATTACTGAAGTTTGGTGATGCCGATATTCATATCCCGTTCGCAGTCATTGAAGAAATTGATAAATTTAAACGTGATCAAGGCGAGAACGGTCGTAATGCCAGACAGTTTAGTCGCTTTGTTGATGTCTTACGATCTAAAGGTAGTCTTGCTAACGGTGTACAAATCGATAATCATGAAACGATTGTTTACATCACGACAGACATGATCATGGCAGGTTCAAATTCCGAACTTGATCAAAATAAAGCTGATAACCGAATTTTAAGCACAGCGCTGGCTTTACAAAAACAACATCCGCGTGCAAAAGTCGAACTGATTTCAAAAGATATTAATCTAAGAATTAAAGCCGATGTTTACGGAATTTTCGCTTGTGATTATGATAATTCAGACACAACCCAAGGTGACATGTATGAAGGTTACCTAGAAGTTAATGTAACTCCGGCGGCAATTGATACTTTTTACCGCGAGAAAAAATTAGTCGTTGATCATAAATTATATATCAACCAATACGTTATTTTAAAAGATGCTTCTAACGAAAATCATTCAGCCATTGGTCGCTACTCAGGAATTGAAAAAGCGATTGTGCCATTGCTAAACCCGCCGGACAGTATTTGGGGAATCCACGCACGAAACGTTGAACAAAGTTTTGCGTTAGATGCGCTTTTAAATGATGAAATCATGATGGTTTCGTTAGTTGGGAAAGCTGGAACTGGTAAAACGTTATTGGCGATTGCTGCAGGATTATTTAAAACTTTAGATGAAGGTCGTTTTCAGAGATTACTAGTGTCTCGTCCGATTTTTCCTATGGGTCGTGATATTGGTTACTTGCCAGGAGACATCGAACAAAAATTAAATCCTTGGATGCAGCCGATTTTTGATAACGTTGAATTTCTAATGGGTGCTGATAAAAAAGCAGCAGGTCGTGCTCAAGAATTAATTAATCAAGGTATGCTAAATATTGAGCCATTAACATATATTCGTGGACGAAGTATTCCGAAGCAGTATTTGATTGTGGATGAAGCACAAAATTTAACTCCGCATGAAATCAAAACAATTATCACACGCGCGGGTCGCGGCACTAAGGTGATTTTGACAGGCGATGTTTACCAAATCGATAATCCTTACGTGGATTCAGCAAATTCAGGTCTGACCCATGCTGTAGAAAGATTCAAAGGTCAGACTATAGCGGCGCATGTCACATTAACTAAAGGTGAGAGATCTGAACTTGCCGAATTAGCTGCTAACATCCTATAGTGTAAAAGCTCTAGGGGTAATAATGGTTGATGTATCAATTGATTTAAACAAAATAGTCGTTGGCTATAAAGCTTCGGTCGTCGTCAAAGTCACAGATAAGATGGTTCGGCAGTTTGCAGAACTGTCTGGTGATTTTAATCCAATTCATTTAGATGAAGAGTATGCAGCTACGACTATTTTCAAAAAAAGAATCGCACACGGTATGATTTTAGGGGCGCTTTGCTCTAGATATTTAAATGAGACGATCGGTTCTGGCGGAATTTATCTGGCACAGACTTTAAAATTCACCAATCCAGTTTTTATTGATGACTTGATTACTTTTGAACTTGAAATAATAAAACTCCACAAGGCCAGAGGTTTCGGAACAGTTCAAACAATTGCAAAAAAAGAAAACGGTGAAATCGTTCTCAAAGGTGAAGCAACAATTATGATTGTCTGGGGCTCTAGAAACGTTTGATCTGATTTTTGTGTCAAAAAATTAAAGCAAATTTAGGCAGTGGATTTTAAGCTTTTGTTTAAAGCCGCTTAAATCTACTTTTTCTTTTAACGTAGCTTCTAAGCTGGTCATAACAGATGATTGGTATCCACATGG
>JAYUTU010000062.1:0-3151 GCA_043754975.1 Bdellovibrionales bacterium
CACCGCCGGGGTTGTAATCCGTGCTTGTCGCAAAGTCTAAGCGCGCATCGACGCCGTTAAAATAGCAGGATTCAAGTCCAAATTTGGCGCTAATCATCGATGAGGTCACGTTGGTATTTGTGATTGTATGATTTTTTAAATCTTGAATTACGCCGCCTTCGCAGCGAAGTAAAACTGAAACTTGATTCCAGTAGGGATCATAAACTTCGTCACTGGGTTGCAGCCAAAATGCAATATTAGATCTAAAGGCAAAAGAGCTTTGTGAACAAAAAACAATATTTAGTAGAGCAAAAAAAAAGTAAAATTTAATCATCGTTTAATATCCTGAAGACCAACTGACATAAACCGTAGTTCCTATCCGTTGTAGTGAATAGACAGTATGCGAGCTGCCAGCCCGTGCTGCATTTGCTGGTTTAAAACGATAAGTTACTGTCGCAGCACCTGTACCACTGGTTGTTGGGTTGAAATTACATTGTGCAGTACCGGTGCTTGTGACTGCAAGAGTATAAGAACCGCCATCGGTTAAATTCGCAAATGCAATTTCGTTTGCTGCGTTTGTACATTCAAAAGTGGTGGTGCCCGAGTTACCACCATTAAAATCTACTGATCCCGTAGCAATTGCAAAAGAAGACGAAGTAATTTGTCCCGCAATAGCGCGAACATTTCCCGTGCTGTCGATCGACACCCGCGGAGTATTTGAGCCATCACGAAATGAATACGTTCCATTGGTTGAAGGCTTAAATAAAAAGTTTCCGCCGTTGTCGGCCCATACTGTTGCTTGCTTTTCTGCGCCAGCGTTTTTACCGATCAGGTTAAGATACGCGTTGGCATTAAGAGCTGACGAGGTAACACTTAAATTTGTGTCTGCCGCCGATGAAACCTCGAGTGGGTACGCTGGAGCTGCCGTGCCAATACCGACGTTACCTGAATTAAGAACAGTCAGAGCATCAGTATAAGAAATAACATTGTTTGCCGTGCCTGAAGCTGCCGTGCGCAGTCGCAGACCTCCTGATGGGAAGGAGAGCTGGGAAGAAAAGTCATTTCCTTTATAAGTGTATTGATTCGCAGTGCCTGTAAAGTTGAAACCGTATCCAATGGCACCGTAGCTATTCGTTGAGGCGCCGGCGCTTATTGCATTCGTTTGATTTCCAGCAAAGTCGCCAAAGTAGGCTGGGCCAGCGACATCTAGTTTTATAGTTGGACTTGCAGTGCCAATACCAACAGTGCCGTTAGCTAAAACCGTCATCCCAGAGCCTGCTGTTGAATTTGCTTGAATACGCGCGACAGTTCCAGTCGTCGTAGCGCTTGTATTTGCGATATATAATAATCCATTCGTTGAGTTTACTGCAGCGCTCGAAGTTGTTGCGCTAAGTAAGCTTCCAGTTGTTATCGAGTTTCCAACAATTGAACTCGCTGTTGTTGTTGTTCCTGTAAATGTTTGAGCCAAGCTTCCTGTCAGTGTGCCACCAGTTAGTGGTAAATAAACTGAGCTTAAGCTTGGAATATCCGACGAAGCTAATGCTCTAAAACTTGGAGCCAGTGGACCACCCGTTGTTGGACCAGCAAAAACTAGATTATTTGCAACGGTCGCTGAACCAGATCCACCGTTAGCGATTGGTAAAACTCCAGAAACATCAGCTGTTAGGCTTACTGCAGCCGTGGAGTAGGCACCTGCACCAGTTCGTTTTACAAAACCTGTTGTTGCAAGTGCATTTAATCCAGTTAACTCAGTTCCAAGTCCGATCGTTCCAGAAGTTGTGATTGCTCCGCCAGTTAGTCCAGTTCCTGCGGTGATACTTGTTACAGTTCCTGTTGCATTTGCAATCCACGTCGGAGCGCCAGCTGCATTTGAACTTAAGATTTGACCTGAAGTTCCTGCGCCGACATTCATTAATTTTGTTCCATCTGTGTAAACTACTCCGCCAGCAGTCACAGGAAGGGTGGCATTATTAGTTCCACCATTTGCGATTGCCACAACTCCGGTGACGTTTGCAGCAGTACCTGTGGTGTTTTGATTTAAAGTTGGGAAATCACCAGCAACGGCGATCGTTAATGCTCCAGTGGTTGTTGTTGATTTTAAAATACCAGTTGTTAGCGCACTTGTTCCTGCAGAAAAATCAGTTCCAGAAGTTGCAGCACTGATTGCTGTACCATTACCTTTTAATAATCCAGTTACTGTGGTGTTAATTGTAATTGCCGGTGTTGTTGTTGCGGTTGCTACAGTTCCAGAAAATCCGTTAGCAGAAACAACCGAAGCTGAAGTGACTGTTCCGCCACCGGAAGGTGTTGTCCATGTCGCAAGACCAGCAGCATCTGAAGTTAATACTTTGCCAGCTCCCGGTGTGCCGCCCGTAATCTTAACTTGACCAATAACTTCAAGAGCCACAGTTGGAGCAGCAGTGCCAACTCCAACAAATCCGCTACCAAGTACTGTTAATCCAGAACCTACTGCCGAACTGGATTGAATACGTGCAATTGTTCCAGTTGTCGTAGCGCTTGTGTTTGCGACATATAATAATCCATTCGTTGAGTTCACTGCAGCGTTCGAAGTGGTTGCACTAATTAAGCTTCCAGTGGTTACTGAATTACCAACGATTGAACTTGCTGTTGTTGTGGTTCCAGTAAAAGTTTGTGTGCTGGTTCCAGTTCCTGAAGCCATCACGAAGTTTTGATTGGCTGCCAATGTTGTAGCACCGTTTAAGCTAACTGCGCCAGTGCCAGTTCCAAAAGTGCTTGCTCCGCTGATTGCTAAATTGCCAGTGAGTGTGCCACCAGTAAGTGGTAAATAAATTGCGCTTAAGCTTGGAATGTCTGATGAAGCTAGCGCTCTAAAACTTGGAGCCAGTGGACCGCCAGTTGTAGGACCTGCAAAAACTAGATTATTTGCCACAGTCGCAGCACCGGTACCACCGTTTGCAATCGCAACAACACCAGTTACGTTGGCTGCAGTTCCTGTGGTATTTTGATTTAAAATTGGAAATGAAGTTAAGCCAGCAGCACTGCCAGTTGTTGTTAACAGCGTACCAGAAACGGGAAGTATAACAGTTCCCGCACCAGCAGCAGCTGTTGCGTCTAAAATAGTTTGTCCTGAAGTAGAACCCGCGATAATTAATTTACCAACGTTTCCTGCGGCACCAAAAGTTTTTGCTCC
>JAYUTU010000063.1:0-6946 GCA_043754975.1 Bdellovibrionales bacterium
GATCGGTTAGAAGCTTTGACAAAGCCACTGCCTGCAATTCACCCAACTCAGATAGTGGAATGTCTTGGTGAGCTACAGAAATACCACCTGCATTGGCAACACTTTGACCGTGGCGAATAAATGTGATTGTTTTCATGCTGAATTTTACTTAATGATGATAGTACATACTTTTTTGTAGGTATCCTTAAGCACCAAATTAATCCCACAGTACTCGACAGCGATCAAACAGCAATGAATTTCAGAAAATTAATCATCAACTCGGCCATCATGGCCTTTGTTTGCCTCTCTATAAATTGCGTAAGTGCTTATGAGGCAAAAGTTGTTGGGGTATCAGATGGTGACACCATCACGGTTTTGGACGGCAATAAGACTCAACACAAAATTCGCGTCGCGGGTATTGATGCACCCGAGAAGGCTCAGGACTTTGGGAGTCGCTCAAAAGAGCACTTATCGGATTTGGTATTCGGCAAAACGGTCAACATCCCAGAGTCCAAAATAGACAAATATGGGCGTACGGTTTCACGCGTAGTGGTTGGCAATACAGATGCTGGACTTGAACAAATAAAAGCCGGAATGGCTTGGCATTACAAAAAGTATGAAATTGAGCAATCACCAGCAGACCGCACCAGCTACAGTTCGGCGGAAAACCTAGCTAAGGCCTCAAAGATCGGTTTATGGTCACAGGGTGTGCAAGTACGACCAGAAGATTTCAGACACGGTGACAAGGCTTCAAAACCTGTTGGCAGTGGTGCTGAATGTCCTTGTGGGACAAATAATCTATGCACTGGTCCTCGTGGCGGACAGTTTTGTATGGATGGTGGCGGCAAAAAGAAATACGCCAAGTAATTTTAAAAACTCAAATTCGCACCTGCTAAATTGAGCATGCCATAGGCAGTTCTATTCGCAATCACTTCATCCCAAACCGGGATGCAAATCATTTTCAATTCATAATGCAATAAGATTGCGCAGAATTAAATTCTATTTTCATTAAGGTAAATCATATGGCGAGCGAGAAAAAATCAAATCAAACCATTTCAATCACTAATGAGAAAGATGCATTTTTTCAACTTCAACGAGCGCTTGCTTCAGAATTCGATGACCAGCCGATAAATATTGAATTTAAGAACTGGCCCATATTAATTGTTAGTCTCGAGGGTAAAGGCTACGATAGCACCATCACTTCTCATATGGCAGAAGCTCTAGTCGAATTACAGCATGCCATGAACCGGACCTTTGCACGAGTTGTAAGGGGTAGCGGTAACCCAAATGTGCTAACCCTTGAACAAAAGCGCACAATTGAATTCAAAGCAAAAGTCGAAAAAGGCAGTTCTCTTTTAACCGTAGATCTAAGTGACTATGCAACAAAGATTGTTTCAGGATTGGTGGGAAAAATGGACGGAACTCAATTAGTTATGCTGACCCTTGGAACAGCTGTAATTGCAGGAAGTACGCTTGCATATAAAGCATTTCTCAAGCACCGCTCTGAAGACAAAAAAGTTGAGCTTGCTACACAAGAACGAATTGGTTTGTCACAAGAAGAAACTAAACGTCTTGTTCAATTGCAGCAGGTAATGACGGCACAACCTAAACTCGAAGCTACACGGCAAGATTTTGACGACGCCAGATATAGCTTAATAAAGTCAGTAGGCGACGCCAATACACTCAAAGTGCAAGGTGTGGAACTCAATAGAGCCGAAGCCAAATCGATAGCTTCCACTCCACGCTCGACCTCCGATGAGGTGCAACTTAACGGTCACTACCGTATCGATAAGCTTGATTGGACAAAAGCGGGTGAAGTCCGAATTTCAGTATGGAGCACGGATGAATCACGAGAATTTACTGCAAAACTAAATACGGAATCTTTTAATACGGCACAAAAAGAGATGCTTAAAAAGGCGGAATGGGAAAGAAAAAACTTGCATCTTCAAGTTAATGCAACCCAACTAAGAGGGGAAATTACTACGGCAACAATAGTAGGAATTGAATGGCCCAAAGCGGGATAGCCTGCCAACTTGAAGTAATTCGCATGCCATCTGACGCGATTTTATAAACACTCAATGAAATCAACCACGCTGAAATACCGCCAGCTGAGAAACAAAGTTTTGACGTTTAAATCACTCCTTCTAAATCGCAAATATGGTTTGAGTACTTGTTTAACTATCGGTACATGCGCCGGTCAAATGGAAACCAATCACCACCTGGCCCTGAATAGGATTGCATATCATGTAAGTTCAGAAAAGTGAAATGTCCTCGATCTGTCCAACCACCCGTATCAATGTAATAGGCATTCCCAAGAACCACCATGTTTGACACTGTCATATGCCCGTGTACAACGGCATGCACGTTGAGAATTGGAGCGTTTACTTTTTGTTGATAACGATCGATTGACCACAGGTAACAACCAATGTCAGCTTCTGAAGGTTGACTTTCTGACATCAATGTCCAATCATCGTGCGGGCATTGGGCATGGACGATACCAATTAAGCCGTTAGGAGTTTGAACCTCCATAACAAGTGGAAGCTCTGCCAACCGGCGCCCTATTGCTAGCTTTACATCCGCGTCTAGCTCATCTAGCCAAGCGCCTCCATGCTGGTAGTGGTTTACATCTGGATAAGGATTACCAAGCGCTGAGCGCCAGGCCATAAGATCATGGTTGCCACAAATAGCGTGAAACCAAGGTTTATCGAGCCATTCAAGAACACAGTGCGATTCAGAGCCTCGGTCGACCAAGTCACCGACTGAAAATAAACGGTCTACTTGTGGATTAAATTCAATCATGTCCAAAGCCGTCTGGAGAGCTGAAAAACTGCCATGGATATCACCAACGGCAAAATCGCGGCCACAAGTGTTTGTTTGATAAGTTACTGTTTGAGTTTGCAAGTTTGATACCGATTTTATTGATTCAAGTATACGATTTGAACGACTTCACTGCAGCAATTTTTAGCGCTCAAAATAAGTCAGGTTGTTTGGGTCGCGGCTCAACAAGTGGAGAGCGCACTTATGATGCAAAAACATCGAAAAACCTTTGACAAAATAACTATGACAACGTTTCAACGATTTAATAGTTTTGTTTCGTACTATTGATCAAGACGACGATAAGGTCGTTGACGCAATGGCATTAACCAAGTATCGCTGCATTGAACTTGTTTAGCAGTTCTTAAATGGCGGCATCTTCGAAGTCAAAATCCTGCGACTCTGCTAGTGTTCACATCTTCAGCGAATGAAGGAAATGCTGCGATTGGATAATGTGCTAAATTTCTACATTTATGTAGATAATTCATTTTAAATATAGAAATTTCCTCAAATTTATTGCATAATGAATTTCATGAAAAATGAATGGAATGCACACGCATCTAATCTTCTCAAAGCGGAATTGGCGCGAGCGGGCGTGGACTACTCGGAATTGATTACAAAGTTAGAAGCTATTGGCGTGCATGAAGGCTACAAAGGGATTGCTAATAAGATCAATCGCGGCGCATACACTTTCGTTTTTTTTATGCAGTGTATGAATGCACTAGGGCGCGACACTGTTCGATTGGGAGATTAAAAATGGCATCCGAAGAATTAGGAAATAATTACCACAATTTGTACGGCAAAAAAGTCGGCGATTATGAGTTGTTTTCGACACAGCTCACTACTGTTAATCAATATGTTGAGCACGGACTACTGCCGAACAGAGATTATAAAAACGGTAAGCGAAAATTTGACAAACTCATTGTGCGACGAGGTACTATCCCTGAGCCATTGGTCATAGGTGACGACAAAGCATCTGGCACGCTAACAGAAAAAAATTGGCGAACACATGCAGAAAAGCTCCACAAGGTTTTCGTGCAGCCGACTGGCGCCATGCTTGGCTATATCACAGACACTAAGACCACCTATTGGATTAATGGACAAGCTGACAGTCTGCAGCTCGTTGAACGGGACGACGGAAGGCCGATGCCACAAGTTCTGAACTACGATGATGAAACCGTTATGGCAGAAATTGTCTATGTCATTACTAATTTTGACCCACGGTCTGGCAAAGTATTGTCCAATAAAAAAGTTAATCCAACTGCTCTAAGTGCTAGCGTCTGGCAAACTATATGGCGTTTAAAGGCTGACAGGCCAGAAGATTGTCTCGCGACTTTCATTGAATTATTTATTTATAAATTTTTGAACGACTTAGGGTTGATGCGGAAGGATGGCAAGGGAAGAGATGTATCGCTTGACTATCTTTTGGGACTAAATCGGGACGAAGTACTTAAGGAATATTTTGATATCGTTCGCCCATATATTAAGGAACAGTTTCCATACGGCAACGACGGTTACAGCATCATCAATGGCATCGTTCTACAAAAAGAAAACCGCGATCATAATATTATTTTTCATGAGCTGCTTAAAAAATTCGTCCGTTTTGGATCTTTAAAGAATACCGACCCAGAATTTAAGACCCGTCTTTATGAAACGTTTCTTCAAGAAAGCGACACCACCAGCACATTCGGTCAATTTTTTACTCCGCGCAAGGTTGTCGGAGCGGTGCATGATATGGCTGACATTAATAATATGTCGGCTGGGAAATCCATTTGTGATCCCGCAGCAGGTGTCGGAGGCTTTATTTTAGAACCGATGGCTCGTGACCTTGAATCCCAATGGTCGTTGCAAGGTAAAAAAATGAAGCCGAAACATCATTGGCATTCATTCGAATTAATTCCAAAGACTTCCATCCTGGCTAAGGCCAACGCATTAGTCCATTGCGGAGATCTACTTGCAGAACAACCAGGACGCATCGCAGCTTTTTCAGCATGGTTGAATGAAGTCTTTGTCTGTATTGAAAAAACTGCACTTGGTACGCTGGAACGAATGGATAAGGAAGTATTCGATGTGATTATTACAAATCCTCCATTCGTTGTATCTGGGTCAGCTGATTTCAAAAAACTTATTTCTAAAAATGCTGCTCGAAATGCCTATTTTTCAAGAAAATACAGCGGGATTGAAGGACTTTTTGTTCAATATATTGTCCAGGCGCTAAAGAAAAGTGGCGATGCTTGGGTACTTTTGCCTGAAGCATTTTTGCTTAGAACTCCTGATGAATCTCTGCGAAGTTGGATTCTTCAAAATTGTACTGTGGACTTGGTTGCATTGCTTCCTGAGCGTACGTTCTTTAATACGCCTAAACGAGTTGTAATCCTGCACATGAAAAAGAGGGATAAACCGCTTGCTCCTATCGCACTCGAAAGGACTTTGAAGTTAGAAAAAATCTTGGTTTTTAATGTTGGAGAAATTGGAGAGACACGCGATGCCAAGCGGTTTCCAATTAGTGAGAATGATTTACCAGCACTTGTACAGGCTTATAAACTGCATCGCGCAGGGGTCGAATGTACGAATAAACGTGCAGCACTGGTCGATGCCGATGTGTTTCGGGCGAAGTCCTTTAACCTGCGTCACGCATGGACGAAGGTTGATGCTAGAGCAATCGGGCTATTGAATTCTGAGGAAGATCCGGTTGCAGAAAAAGCGGCTTTCGACAAGAAGATGATTGACTTGAAGAAAATGGCAGAAAAGTTTATAGCTGAACAAACTAATATTTCTCCACCAAGGATGCCAATTGACATAAAAACTGTCTTGCTTGGTGATGCGGCTCTTTTTAATCTTCAAATCGGCCGTCGAGTTCTAAAGAAAGCCGTATTTCAGAAGCGAACTGGCGTCCCTCTATTTAGCGCCAATGTACGAAAACAATTTGGATACGTCGCGGAAGCAAATGCTGGCGCTTTGCAATTTGGAGGTGCTCTATGGAGTTTAGACAGTGATTTCGATAGTCGAGGCGTAGCACCTGGCGAGATGTATTCAATCACAGATCACTGTGGCGAAGCGAAAATTCTTGTAGACACCATCGACCCTCACTATCTTGCTCAGCAAATCCGGCAGGCTGGACTTGCAATGGGATTCAATCGTGATTTTCGCCCATCGCTTGGAGTGATTAAGGATTTAGAAATCAACTTACCAATTGATGAAACAGGCGCATTTGACCTAAAGTTGATGCAAGCATGGACAGAGTTTCATGAAGAGTTTCTCCAACGAAAACAGGTTCTAGCAAAACTACTTGCATAGTCAGTAAATAGACTTATACAAAAACTTTTTGCAATTAACTTTGTGCAATTATTGCGCTACTCCACCAATTAACTTGATAAGTTTATTAGCAAACCATTCGGCACCTTTTTGAGGGGAGTGCTTGATACGTTTAAAAATCCATTGCGGCCGAGCATCGGCTGCAGACCAACCATTCTCCTCCGCTACTTCTTTCATAAAAGTACCAATTGAGCGTCGATCAATAGGAAAGCCATCAGCTACTCGTATATACGCAAGCGTATGCGCCTCAGTGCCTTTACGTTCCAACTCAATGAAGTGATGCCATGCACCCGCAAAATATAAAATGGCCACAGCGTATCCGCGCGGTACAACTTTTGGAAAATCCGAGGCCAGATGCCAACTTCGACAGCCTTTTATAGTTCGAGGTAGGAAATTCACGATATTCCCAAACTCGTCTTGCCTAGATAAAGTAGCTACCGATATGGTTTCAAACAAATAATTTTTCTCTCTTAAGCACCCTAACGTTTCAAAAAAATCATCAAGCGTTAGGGGCATGAATAGCTCTTCCCTTGCCTCAATGTCTAGCTCACTTGCGCCTTTATCGCCATGACGAGCATCTCCAGTAGTAAGCGTCCCATCCGCTTCACCCGATCCTGGAAGTATTTTTTTACGACGGTACTGTTGAGTCAGTTTTGGATCGTCTTCCACGATCAGACCTATAGCACTAAAGCCACCAGCTTCTTCCATGCAAAATTTCTCTAAATCTAACAACGGGTCTTCGTAAGCGGCTAGCCATGGCACCTTGATGGAGGTGCTGGTTTTATGTGAGGTTTTTGCAGACGCTAGGCCTGCGGTTGCCAGCGATGCGGGAGCAGCT
>JAYUTU010000064.1:0-15727 GCA_043754975.1 Bdellovibrionales bacterium
TAACATTTATTGCTTTTTTACCATCATCACCAGTTATCGAAGTTGCGCCGTTTTTAAGTCTTCAGTGGTTATTAGATCCCTACACAGTGATGCCGATACAAATGTTTAATTGGGTGTCGCGTCCACAAGAAGAATTTCACGTCAACGCAGCCGCCGCTGGTTTAGTTCTTTTAACAATGACTCTCCTATTAAATGCAACCGCGATTTTTATACGCTATCGCTTCAGAAAGAAGTACAAATGGTAACGCAAATGGAAAAAAAAGCAGAGGTTGTGAATTTAAATTTTAGCTATACCGATACTCTGGTTTTAAAATCAGTTAGCCTGCCGGTTTTTGAAAATAAAATCACGGCACTCATCGGCCCATCAGGCTGTGGTAAAACCACTTTGCTACGTTGTTTTAATCGCATGCATGACTTGTACGGAAGCGTAAAATACAACGGCATTATTAATTTGTTTCCTGATAACGTTAATATTTTATCGAAAGACATTGATCCCATCGAAGTGCGTATGAAAATTGGAATGGTTTTTCAAAAGCCAAATCCGTTTCCGAAAAGCATTTATGAAAATATTGCCTACGGTCTGCGAGTGCGCGGAATAAAAAAGAAATCCTATATTGATGAAAAAGTTGAAGATTCGCTAAAAATGGCAGGTCTGTGGCAAGAGGTCTCAGACCGATTACATACCGGGGCCAATTCGTTATCGGGTGGTCAACAACAGCGTCTATGCATTGCGCGGGCGCTGGCGACTGAACCCGATATTTTACTTTTGGATGAGCCAACGTCTGCACTGGATCCCATTTCTACGGCGCACATCGAAGAGCTAATCGGAAGCCTTAAGAAAAAAGTAACTATTCTTATGGTCACGCACAACTTGCATCAAGCGGCGCGCACTGCGGATTACACGGCGTTTATGTATTTGGGTGAGCTCATTGAATTCGGTGAAAGCACGCAGATGTTTACGAATCCAAAAGAGCAGAAAACAGAAAACTATATTACCGGAAGGTTCGGCTAATGAAAAAAATTACGAAAGCTGTTATTCCCGCTGCTGGTCTAGGTACGCGTTTTTTTCCAGCAACAAAAACAATTCCAAAAGAAATGCTTCCCATCGTAGATAAACCAACGATGCTTTATGTTATCGAAGAGGCCGTGCAGGCTGGTATTGAAGATATTATTTTAATTCAAGGTCGTGGCAAAACGGCCATCGAAGATTTTTTTGATATTAGCTACGAGCTCGAAGATAAATTAGTCAAAGACGGCAAGCAGCACTTAATCGATGAAATTAATAAAATCAGAAATAGCGTGAATATTATTTCGATACGGCAGAAAAGTCCGCTAGGCCTTGGACACGCAGTGAAGTGCGCACATGTTGTGACCGGTGATGATCCGTTCGCTGTTCTATTAGGTGATGAAATCACGATCTCGAATAGCCCAGATAAAAATATCACTAAGTTTTTAACTCAGAAAAGTATGGAAACCGGAAACAGCAGCGTGTGGGTGTTACCGGTGGCGCCTGCGGATACGCATAAGTACGGTATCGTCGATATTAAAGACAAAACGTCGACAAATTTAAGCCAAGGTAAAAAAGTTTTTGGTGTGGTCGAGAAACCAAAAACAGAAGTGGCGCCGTCTTTGTGGGCTTTGCCAGGACGCTATGTATTCACTAAAGACATTATGAAAAAGTTAGAAGAAATTTCACCCGGGCATAATGGCGAGCTGCAATTAAGTGATGCCATGAACCGCTTAGCTGAATCTGCCGTGCTAAATGCATATAGTTTTCAAGGACGTCGGTTTGATGCCGGTGATAAGTTAGGATTTTTGCTGGCTAATATTGAAGTGGCTCTTGACCGGGAAGACTTGCGTGCTGGAGTATTAGAATTCATTCAGCGCAAATGTAAGGAAAATTTATAAAAATTTTAATTTTTGGTGAAAATGGTCAGCTAGCGAGTGAGTTTAAAAGACATTACGCTGGCAATAAAGATGTCTTTCAGGCGGGAAGCTCTGTAGCTGATTTTTTGAAACCAGATTCAGTGGTCAAATTAATTCGCGAATTTAAACCAACGCACATTATTAATACGTCAGCTTACACGGCTGTGGATAAGGCTGAAACGGAGCGCGAAGCCGCGCTACAAATTAATGGACACACAGTGGGTATTATTGGCGAGATCGCAAAAAACCAAGGCGCTGCGGTTGTACATTTTTCGACGGATTACGTTTTTGATGGGTTAGCAAAGATTCCCTATGTAGAAACGCATCCAATTAAGCCAGTTAATTTTTATGGCCTTTCAAAAGCTGCCGGTGAAAAGAACTTAGCTGATACAGGATGTCATTCGTATGTTTTTCGCTGCAGTTGGGTTTATGGAAAATTTGGCCATAACTTTTTAAAATCAATGCTAAAATTAAGTCAAGAGCGCCCCGAACTAAAAATAGTCAGCGACCAAGTGGGATCACCGACTGCCAGTTTCGAAATCGCTGATGCGACTGTGCAGGTGCTAGCAGATAAGCAGCTGCGTGATAAGACCGGAACTTATCACATGGCCCCTGAGGGTGAAACCTCGTGGTTTGGCTTCACGGAAGCTATAGTGGACCGGGCAAAATTTGAAAAGCAAAAGTACAAGGTCGTGACCGAATCCATTGTTCCAATTTCATCAGAGCAATATGTGAGTGCTGCTAAAAGGCCAAAATACTCGGTGCTCGATGCACGAAAACTAAAAACCACTTTTTCAGTGGGTCTTCCAAGCTGGGATTACAGCTTGGCCCAGGTGATGAAATCGCTTTAGGTGACCACGAATGCACACGATTTCTGTGAAGCTACGGGACAAAACTTCTTTGACTTTACAGACAGCCTATTTTTATATTAACCGATGATTTTTGTAACTGGCGGTGCTGGCTTTATAGGCGCAAATTTTATTCTTAATTGGCTTAAAACCAACGATGAACCGGTCGTAAATATTGATAAACTAACTTACGCCGGAAATCTAAAAAATTTAGATTCAGTAGCCCAAAATAAAAACTACATTTTTTCAAAAACAGACATCACAGATCATGAAGGCATCACGGCCTTATTTGCAAAACACAAGCCGCGCGCCATTTTAAACTTTGCAGCCGAAAGCCACGTGGACCGCTCGATTACGGGGCCCGGTGAATTTATTCAAACCAACATTGTGGGAACTTTTAACTTACTTCAATGTACGAAAGACTACTGGTCTAAGTTGCCAGAGGCTGAAAAAAAAACGTTTCGGTTTTTGCATGTATCAACCGATGAAGTGTACGGAAGCTTAGAATTAAATGATCCCGCATTTTCTGAGACCACCCCCTATGCACCGAACAGTCCATATTCAGCATCAAAAGCGTCATCAGATCATTTAGTGAGAGCTTATCATCACACGTACGGTTTACCGGTGGTTACGACAAATTGCTCAAACAACTATGGTCCGCTGCAATTCCCGGAAAAATTAATTCCTTTGGTATTACATAATTGTTTAAAGCTGAAGGATTTGCCGATTTACGGTGATGGATCAAACATTCGCGATTGGCTTTTTGTGACCGATCACTGCGAAGCCATCGCACAAGTCCTAGCAAAAGGCCGATTAGGCGAGACCTACAATATCGGTGGCTGGAATGAAAAAAAGAATTTAGAAGTCGTCGATACGATTTGTAAAACATTAGATGAGCATCGCCCGCGTCAAGACGGCAAAAGCTATCTCACGCAGAAAAAATTTGTTACGGATCGTTTAGGTCATGATAAACGCTATGCCATTGATGCCACCAAAATTGAAAAAGAATTAGGTTGGAAGCCAAAAGAGACTTTTGAATCCGGAATTTCCAAGACCATTAAGTGGTATTTAGAAAATGAAAAATGGGTCGAGGACCTGTTAGCACAAACAAAGGGAAAATCATGAAGGGTATCATTTTAGCCGGGGGCTCGGGCACACGCCTGTATCCTGCAACGATTGCGGTTAGTAAACAGTTACTTCCGATTTATGATAAACCAATGATTTACTATCCGCTTTCAACACTGATGTTAGCTGGAATCAAAGATATTTTAGTTATTTCAACCCCGCAAGATACGCCCCGGTTTGAACAGCTGCTGGGTGACGGAAAAAAATGGGGCATAAAATTAACTTACGCAGTTCAGCCATCACCAGATGGATTAGCGCAGGCATTTATCATTGGAGAAAAATTTATCAACGGCGAAAAATGCGCCTTAGTTTTAGGTGATAATATTTTCTACGGCCATGGCTTTAGTAAAATTCTACAAGAAGCAGCAGGCCTTACATCAGGTGCTACGGTGTTTGCGTATAAGGTTCAAGATCCAGAACGCTACGGCGTTGTCGAAATGACGGCTGATTTCAAAGCGATATCTATAGAAGAAAAACCATCACAGCCAAAATCGAATTACGCTGTCACGGGTTTGTATTTTTATGACGAAAATGTTGTGGCCTATGCTAAATCACTGAAGCCATCAAAGCGCGGTGAATTAGAAATCACAGACTTAAACAAAGTTTACTTAGAAAAAAATCAGCTAAAAGTTAAAACCATGGGTCGGGGCTTTGCTTGGTTAGACACCGGAACTCATGAAAGCTTATTGGAAGCGAGTCTTTTTATTCAAACGATCGAGCACCGCCAAAGTCTAAAAGTGGCGTCACCAGAAGAGATTGCATTTCGCATGGGCTACATCGATGCTAGCCAATTGCTAAAATTAGCAGAGCCTTTGGGTAAAAATAATTATGGCAAGTACCTAGCCCAGGTTGCAACCGAGAATCTGAAGTGATCCTAGTACCGACGCCGCTTAAAGATTGCTTCGTACTTGAACCCAAAGTTTTTGGCGACGAGCGCGGTTATTTTTTTGAAAGCTTTAACCAGCGCGTTTTTAATGAATTAACTCATACCAATTACAATTTTGTACAAGATAACCACTCCCTATCGGCACGCGGTGTTTTACGTGGGCTTCATTTTCAAAAGACAAAACCCCAGGGAAAATTAGTTCGTGTTGTTGCTGGCGAAGTTTTCGATGTGGCTGTAGACATTCGTAAAGGCTCTAAGACCTTCGGCAAATGGTTTGGTATTCACCTAAGCGCTGAAAATAAAAAGCAACTGTGGGTACCACCGGGCTTTGCCCATGGATTTGTGGTGCTAACGGATAACACTCAGTTTTTGTATAAAACCACAGATTTCTACGCGCCCAGTGATGAAGTGTGCATTTTATGGAATGATCAGGATTTGAAAATTGATTGGCACTACGCGGGTGAACCGCAGTTATCTGAGAAAGATAAAAAGGGAATTTCGTTTCAAGCCTATGGGCTCATGATTTAGTTTTTAAATTTATTTTTTAGTCGAAGGATTCATTAGTGAAAAAAGCTTTTATTACAGGTGTTACTGGTCAGGACGGATCCTACCTTGCAGAGTTATTGCTTGCGAAAGGCTATTCCGTTCACGCAATACTTCGTAGGTCCTCAGTTTTTACAACAGCGCGTATCGAGCATTTGATGAAAAATTCAAATTTTCACACCTATCACGGTGACTTAACAGATTCTAGTAATCTGCACACGCTGCTAGCGAAAATTCAACCAGACGAAGTTTATAATTTAGGTGCGCAGTCACACGTGGCTGTTTCTTTTGAAGTTCCAGAATACACGGCTGAAGTTGATGGTATTGGTACACTACGTTTACTGAATGCTATCAAGGACCTGGGAATTAAAACACGATTTTACCAAGCTTCAACATCTGAGCTTTTTGGGGGGCTTCCCGGAACTGCACCGCAGTCAGAGGCAACTCCGTTCTATCCAAAATCCCCATACGGGGCTGCCAAGTTATATGCGTATTGGGTCACCGTAAATTACCGCGAATCGTATGGCATGTACGCCTGTAACGGAATTTTATTTAATCATGAATCACCACGCCGGGGCGAAACTTTTGTTACAAAAAAAATTACGAAAGCTGTAGCTAAAATTAAACAAGGTAAGCTCGATATATTAAGCCTTGGAAATTTAGATGCAAAACGGGACTGGGGCCACGCCAAAGATTTCGTTGAAGCCATGTGGATGATGCTTCAACAAAACGAAGCAAAAGATTATGTCGTAGCTACTGGCGAAGTCTATTCCGTGCGCGAATTCGTTGAAATGGCCTTCGACGAAGTTGGCGTTAAAATTCGGTGGGATGGCAAAGGCGCCGACGAAAAGGGATACGACACGGCCACTAATACGTTACGAGTTCAAATAGATGCAAAATATTATCGTCCGGCGGAGGTCGAACTTTTATGGGGTAACCCGAGTAAAATAAAAAAAGAGTTAGGCTGGGCGCCAAAGATAAAAATTAAAGAGCTTGTTAAAGCTATGGTTCAGTACGATCTAAAATTTGATGGTTATGGTGGGGCCGAATGATTTTAGTTACAGGAGCCACTGGTTTTTTAGGTCGAAGAGTCTGCCGATTACTTGAAAAACAGAATAAGCCATTTCATAAAACGTCTCTTAGTCTAGGTGTTGATCTTTCTAACGAAACGCAGACGGAAAGCTTATTTAAAAAAATTCAGCCCACATACGTTTTGAATTGCGCCGCCTTTGTTGGTGGGATTCAATTTGGTGCAAAAAATCCGGTGCCGCTATTTCAAAAAAATATGAAGATGACTTTAAATATTCTAGAACAAGTCAAAAATCATAACGTCAAACGATTAGTAAATCCGATTTCAAATTGTGCTTACCCAGCAAAGGCCACACTATTTAAAGAGACCGAATTTTGGGATGGGCCGCTACATGAATCTGTTATGGTGTATGGATTTGTGCGAAAGGCGTCGTGGATTGGATCGTGGGCCTACAGTCAGCAATTTGGTACAGACATCATCAATATTATTTTATCAAATATGTATGGTCCAGAAGATCACTTCGAAGAAGAAAGATCCCATGCACTGGGTGCACTGGTCATGAAATTTGTGAAAGCAAAGAAAGAAAATTTACCATTTGTCACAGTATGGGGGACGGGTTCGCCTGTGCGCGAATGGCTGCACGTTGACGATGGTGCTGAAGCTATGGTTCGAAGCCTACAGCTTAAACCGAATCAAAATCCTATTAACGTGGGTGTCGCTAGTGGAATATCGATTAAAGACCTAGCGCTACTTATCAAAAAAGCTGTTGGTTACAACGGCGAAATTGTGTTTGATGTGACCAAACAAGACGGTGCCCCCTACAAAACTGTGGATGGCACAATCGGCGAGCGCTTATTTAACTGGAAGCCACAGATTGAACTGAATAACGGAATTACGTCTACAGTTCAGTGGTATCAGAAATGGTGTGAAGACAATGTCAGATAATATATTTTTTGATGAATCAAAATTAAAAAAATGTGGAAAAAATGTGATCATTGGCAAAACGGTGCGCATTCGCTACCCCGAGCTTGTTGAAATTGGGGACAATGTCATCATCGACGATTTTTCTTATATATCCACAGCCCTTAAAATTGAAAACTACGTACACATTGCATCTGGGGCAAAAATTATTGGTGGCAAAAACTGCACAGTGTATTTTGGATCTTTTTCTACCTTAGCGCCTAATGTGGTGTTGGCCGCAGGCAGTGATGATTACATGAATGGTCTTGCAACACCGCTTGTAGGGCCCGAGTTTAAAGGGAATGTTGAATTTGGCGATATAAAAATCGGTGCGCACTGTATTGTTGGCGCTGGTTCAGTGGTCATGCCAAATATAACTTTAAATCAGGGGTCTTCATTGGGGGCCCTGTCACTGGCCAAAAAAAGCTTAGACGCCTGGGGATTATATGCCGGTGTTCCAGCGAAATTTATTCGCTTAAGAAATAAAGAAAAAATATTAGAACTTGAAAAAAAGTTTTTAAATCAGGAAAGAAAATAACATGCAAGAATTCTTAGACGGCGATTTAGTAGTAGCTAGACATATACCAAGTGAAGAAGTGTGGAAAAATGGCCTGAGCTTTTTTTCCAAAGACCAAGACTTTATCCAAGTGGGATCGTGGGGCTACGATGCAAATAAAAAATTATTAGCGCATATTCATAACGAAGTGAAGCGCGAGGTCCTTTGGACTCAAGAAGTGATCTATGTGCGTATCGGATCGATCACAGCCCATATTTTTGACACCAAAGAGAAGAAAATCACTGACGTCCATGTGGCGGCAGGTGATGTCATTATTTTACTTCGAGGCGGCCATGGCTACACCATTAATGAAGACGGCACCCAAGTGCTAGAAGTAAAAAACGGCCCGTACGTGGGCGCTGATTTAGATCGTCGGCGATTTTAGCTATCGGTTTTAGTTTTTAAATTTTGTTATAATTTGAGGATTCTATGGATTTTATAATGCAAATGCAGCCCTGGTTTGGTGAAGAAGAAAAGCAATCCATCCGTGATTACTTAGATGAAAATGGTTTTATGACGGAATTCAAACGCACTGAAAAGTTTGAATTAATGATTGCTGATTACACCAAATCGAAGCACTGCATAGTTGTAAATAACGGGACGATTAGCCTGACGTTAGCAGCCCTTGCGCTAGGTATCGGTCACGGCGATGAAGTGATCGTTCCAAACTACACAATGATTGCAACACCCAATTCGGTAAAAATGATTGGTGCCATACCTGTATTTGTGGATGTCGAACCGGATACTTTGTGTCTAAATCTTGAATTAGTAAAAAAGGCTATCACTAAGAAAACAAAAGCCATCATGCTGGTTTCAGCCAATGGTCGCTACCCTAAATCAGGTGTCGATGCATTCGTAAAGCTTGCAAAAGAAAATAACATTGCTCTGATCGAAGATGCTGCGCAATCACTGGGGTCGTATTATCCAGACAAAAGGCATGTTGGCACTGTGGGCGCTATCGGAAGCTTTTCATTCTCAGCGCCTAAGATAATTTCCACAGGTCAGGGTGGATGTTTAGTTACCAATGACGATGACTTAGCTTTTAAATTGCGAAGGCTAAAAGATTTCGGGCGCTCAGGTGGTGGCAATGATATTCATGACTGGATTGGGTTTAATTTTAAATTTACCGAGATGCAGGCCTGTTTAGGCATCGAACAAATGAAGAAGATGCCATATCGTGTGGTACGAAAAAAAGAAATAGCTATGCGCTATGAAACCAATTTAAAAAATGTTTCCGGCATTAAGCTATTTTCTCATGATTTTGAAAACACAGTGCCTTGGTTTATCGATTGTCTAGCTGATCGCAGGTCAGAATTACAAAACTATTTAAAATCTAAAAACGTCGGCACGCGCATCATGTATCCGCCCATCAACCGACAAAAAGCGTATTCGTTAGTTGGCGATTACCCAGTGGCTGACCTCATTGGTGAAAAAGGATTATGGCTACCTTCAGCGACACAATTAACAAACGAAGAAATTGATTTTATTACGGATCAGATAAAAGATTTTTATAACGCCTAAGACTTTAAATCGCTGATAATTTTTGAAGCCATAGTTTCCGCAAAAGCATTTAACGAATGCCTTTCGAATGCTGGGCTTCGAATAAAAGCTGCGGCCCGCGACAGGTATCCATTGTAGTCGTTTTCAGGCATCGAGTTTATGAAATTATAGATCTCAGCAAAGCTCTTAAATTCAGTCGCATCAATAAAACAATCGCTGGGGATTTGCTTTTTGATATCCGGATCGCCAAGATAAATAGGGACGTTATTGGAAAAAAAACAATCAAATATTTTCTCAGTTAAATTGCCAGGAATGCCTTTGGCATTTTCATAGCAAATGGAAAACTTGTACTGATTTAGTACGGCGTACTTATCATCAGCAAGGCCTTTATATAAAGTCATGTCGGGCCTAAAAAGTCTGGTAAAATAGGGGACCTTATTGAAGACTCGTAAGTAAATGGGTCCCAGCAAAATAAGGCGCCGCCAGCCGGTGCCATAAAAATCAAAATCAGTCGGATGATTTTTACTAAACCAGTTGATCCACCGAATGCGTTCAGAATAAAGCTCGATGGGGTTAAACGATAACTTCGCTCCGGACACCATGACACATAGTTTTTTGTCCATAAAGCTTACTTTTGGCGGTAATTCACGAAGCTTTTGTGGAAAATTCACTTTGATAAATTCAGCACTGGAATTTCGGTAATCCATAACAGTGAAAACTGTTTTAAAATAGCTATGCAGTTTTGGAATCCAGTTTCTTGGGTTGATCAGCGACGTTTCGCAAGCAAAGACGTAAGATTTCATTTTCGCTGATTTCTCAGGTAGCTGATACGGCATTTCGTTGTATAAAACCGCATGGGCGAGAGCTACTGGGGTGATGTCTTGGGTATCTAGCTGAATTCCATGAGTGGCGAATTTTTCTTTTAACAGGCGATAAGGCGCTAAGATATCATTTCTATTTAGGGTTTCATTATGCTCTTCAAATATTTTATTCCCTAAATACATATCTTGCACAAAAAGACAGACTTTTTTCATAGAGCTCAGAGTTAATCGAGAAATATAAAAAACGTCAATAAATAAGCATGCAAATAACTTGTTTTAGATTAAGCTAAACTAATGAAAAGAAACGTTTTCATTAAAGGCCTGGCTAGCTACTCATTTGCAAATTTAGTTATGTACATCTTAAGCCTTGTGACAGTTCCGCTCTTTATCAGTTATTTCGGTTTAACAAAGTATGGTTTGTGGATCGTCTTACTGTCGCTAATAAGTTATTTATCTAATTCACAGTTTGGCTTAAACACTGTTGTTGCTGTCTTACTTTCCAAATCAGAGGATCGCACGTATCACAAAACAGTTTTAACCAGGGCCTTAGATCTTTTATTAATCACTGCAGGTATTATTTTGGTGGCAGGGTTTATTTTTTATCTTCAGCCATCCTGGGCAGTGGCTGTGATAGGCACAGTTCCCGCAGATTTTTCAGGCGAAGTGCTAACCAGTTTTTTTTATTTAGTGTTATTTTTTGCTCTTCGACTGCCGCTATCAGTAATTAGCGCAGGATTTATTGGTCATCAAGATGTGCAATTAGAACGACTTTACATTGGGATTTTACCGCAAACTTTGAGTTTTGTGGCACTTATTATAACCCGGCAGTTAGATGGTAATTTGGTAACCTTAGCGCAGATAATTGGCGTTGGTAACCTAGTGATTGCGATAGGTTCCGCAATTCATTACAAAATGCGGTATAACTATTTGTACGCACTTAGGAAAACTAGCCTGTTGGCAGAGCCCACAAAAAATCAAATTTTAAAAAACGGTGGAATTTTTTTCGTTGCAGGTCTTTCTGGTATGATCATTACCAACACCGATAATATAATTCTAAGCCAACTGTTCGGAGCTGATCAGGTGGCAGGGTATTCATTAGTTTTTAAAATTTATATGATCGCCTTTTCTGTTTTCTTTATTTTAAATTCAGCATTTTGGCCTATTTTCGGCAGGGCCTTTGCCAAAAATGAAATCGCTTGGATAAAAACCGTATTTGTTGAATCGTGCGTGAATTTTCCTTTGTTAGCAGGGCTTATTTGGCTGGGTGGTTTAGCATTCATGCAAGATTTTTTAAACGCATGGATCGGTAGCACCCATGCGTTTATTGGGCTAAGTGTGGTATTTGCCTTAGGCGGTTACGGGTATGTGGCTTCAGTTGTAAATTTTCAAAATGGGTTGCTTTCAAGCGTTAATGTCGGAAAGCCATTTATGTGGATCGGAATTTTAGAAGCCGTAGTTAACTTAGGCTTATCGATAGTACTTTGTCAGTTAATCGGGCCAGCCGGAGTTGCTTACGGTACTTTTTTGGCTGCTGCTTTAGTTTCATTCTTTTTACTGCCACGAGCCATTAAAAAATATATTCACGCTGACTTAGATTTTCCATGGCAGATGTTTTTAAAGCACTTTTGTTTTATTTTACTGCCGTGTTTAATTGGAATGATATTTTTATCTACCCTCACCATGCCTGCTATTTATTTACTAGTGGCGAAGCTGGCTTTGATTGCTGGCTACGTGGTCGGGTCCAGTTACTTCATACCGGATTCTTCGTGGCTTTTTATTAAATCAAAACTTAAGTTTCTGAACTAGCTTTTTGACACAGCTTTTGATCAGAAACACAGACACAGCGAAATAATGTGACCGATAGCGTTTGAAGATAAAGCCGGCCAGTCGAACTAAATCCGTTAACACGATATCATTCGAATCATTGGCAGCATGTCGTCGGTACAAAGCCAGCGGCTCTGGCAGCCAGTGAATGGGTGCGGCTCCAGTAACTTTACATAAAAAAGTTAAATCAGAATTTTTCCCAGCCTCTGTAAAATCCATAGCAATAGATTTTACTTTTTCAGAGCGGTAAATATAAAATGGGAACGGAGTATGACTTAGTTTTGAATTTAAATACCGGGTTATTAGCTCTTTGGGATTAGCAATCAGGGTCTTAAGTTTTAAATGACTATTAAAGAGTTTTTCAGATTCAGTTTCAGTTTTTATAAATGCGTTACAAGAAATTGCGGCGAGGGTATTTTGCTTTTTAATTTCTGACATCAATACGCTTAAGCATTTCGGTAACATAATATCATCATCGTGAAACATCATAAAGTACGGATAGCTTTGCGCTTCGTTCAGCACGCAGTTAAAATGGTTAGAAATCGAAAGCGATGGTAAGCGTCTACGAAATTCAACGTTTGCTAACGGATGCTTACTAAATAAATCAGTCACATCTTCAGTGGTTGAATTGTCAGACACAATAATTTTAAAATCTGCAAAATCCTGCGCCTGAATAGATTGAAGGGCTTCTAATAAAAAAACAGGTCGATTGTAGCTAAGTACAAAAACCGCAAGCTCTGTCATGATAGGCAAGTTTTTGTCGCGTGCTCTAATTGCTCGAGCATGTAATTCATTTTTGCTTTATCAAGTGCTGGGTGAACACCGATCCAGAACAGCGATTTCATAACCTTGTCAGTTGTATCTAAATTACCAACGACTTTATAATTCGTATTTTTGTAAGCCGGTTGTTTGGTCAAGTTTCCTGCAAAAAATAAACGGGTGCCGACTTTTCGCTGCTCTAAGGTAGTCACAATTTTTTCACGATTTAAGCGGGGATGGGCGTACATTGGAAAACCGAACCAGCTTGGGTTTGTTTCAGGTGTTGGTGTTATTGGGGTGAAATTTTCTTTTAAGACTGGTGATGCGTGGATGGCCTCATTTAAGTAATGCCAATTCTTTCTGCGCTCAGAAACAAAGTGCTCAATTTTTCCTAGCTGCGAAATCCCAAGTGCTGCTTGCATATCGGTGACTTTTAGATTGTAGCCTATGTGTGAATACACGTATTTGTGATCGTAGCCCGGCGGTAAATCGCCAAGTGTCCAACCAAAACGTTTTTTACACGTGTTATCAACACCGGGTTCACACCAGCAGTCACGACCCCAGTCGCGAATACTTTCCGCAATTTTTTTAAAGCGGCCATCTTTTGACATCACAGCACCGCCCTCACCCATGGTGATGTGGTGCGCTGGATAAAAACTGCTCGTCGCGAATTCACCAAAGCTGCCAACAGGTTTTCCATTGATGGTAGCAGCTAGTGCATCACAGCAGTCTTCGACTAAAAATAGACCTTCTTTTTTACACCACTCAGCTATGATGTCGGCGCGGTACGGGTTGCCAAGACTGTGTGCTAAAACAACAGCGCGAGTGCGTGGCGTTTTAGCGGCCATTATTTTTTCAGGTAATGCATTTAAAGTAGCTTCATCGATATCGACAAAAACAGGAACCCAGCCGTTCTGTAAAATGGGATTCACAGTAGTAGGAAAACCAGCTGCTACCGTAATAACTTCGTCACCTGGAACAAGCGGTTTCATGCCGTCCATTTTTGCTATATCAGGTGAACCCAAAGAGCTAATGGCCACTAAATTAGCACTTGAGCCACTGTTCACTAACAGTGATTTGGTAGATCTACCAAAATATTTTCCAAATTCGGCCTCGAACTGTCGAGCGTACCGGCCAGCTGTTAACCACATATCAAGCGATGCGTCAATTAGCAGCGACAAATCAGCTTCGTCAACCACTTTGGCGGTCACTGGAATATACGTTTCGCCAGGCACAAAAACTTTTGGCGGATTTTCTTTGCGAAAAACTTCCCTGGCTGCGGCTAGAAGTGCAAGACGAGAATCACTGGTAATAGATGCATCTGCGGACATGGAATCTCCTCGAAAAAAAACAAAAATATATCAGCTAATTAAAATGGTTGTCACTACTTACTAAAGTCTTATAAAGTTCAGAAATTAAAGGAATCTTCTAATGAAAGTTTTGTTACTAGCCGGCGGCTACGGAACGCGTATCAGCGAAGAAAGTCATTTGAAACCGAAGCCCATGATTGAGATTGGCGGCAAGCCCCTGTTGTGGCACATCATGAAGATTTATTCGCATTACGGCTTGAATGATTTCATTATTTTGTGTGGTTACAAGGGTTATGTAATCAAAGAATACTTTGCGAATTACTTTCTGCACAACTCAGATGTCACTATGGATTTAAAAAATAATTCGATGGAAGTGCATCAGAATTCTTCAGAGCCATGGAAAGTTACTTTAGTGGATACTGGCGAAACAACAATGACCGGTGGCCGAATCAAGCGCGTGAAAGAGCACATTGGTAACGAAGATTTTTGTTTAACGTATGGTGATGGTGTTGCAAATGTTGATATTAAAGCACTTTTAGCTTTTCACAAATCGCACGGTCGCCTAGCCACCATGACTGCCACACAACCGCCGGGACGTTTCGGAGCTTTAGGTCTAGAAGGCACAGAAATTCATTCGTTCAAAGAAAAACCAGCGGGTGATGGCAATTGGATTAACGGCGGATTTTTTGTTTTAAGTCCAAAAGTTTTAGATTTGATTACAACGGATCAGACCATATGGGAAAAGGAACCCCTGGAAAAATTAGCAGCCCAAAAACAGTTACATGCATTTTTCCATTCTGGATTCTGGCAACCCATGGATACTTTGCGCGATAAAAATTTATTAGAAGAAAATTGGCAATCTGGAAAGGCCCCGTGGAAGGTTTGGTAACTAAATCTTTAGTCGACACAAACTTTTGGAAAAATAAAAAAGTTTTTCTGACCGGACATACAGGTTTTAAAGGAAGCTGGATGTCTTTGTGGTTAACTAAAATGGGGGCTACTGTCACTGGCTACTCACTTGCGCCGCCAACTGATCCATCACTTTTTATTGAAGCACAAATTAGTAAATTAATGGATTCTCGACTGGGTGATATTCGAGACCTTGAGAATCTAAAATCTACTATGAAATCGGCAGACCCTGATATTGTTATTCACATGGCCGCCCAGCCACTGGTGCGATATTCCTATGTGAATCCTGTTGAGACGTATATGACCAATGTCATGGGCACTGTACATCTTTTTGAAGCTGTTCGAAATTCGAAGAATGTCAAAGCTGTACTGAATGTCACTAGTGACAAATGTTACGAAAATCAAGAGCGCACTGCCGGGTATCGGGAAGACGAACCAATGGGCGGATTCGACCCCTACAGTAATAGCAAAGGGTGTTCCGAGCTCGTAACGTCGGCCTATCGAAGGTCATTTTTTGAAAAAGAAAGTATTGCCTTAGCCAGTGGCCGTGCTGGGAACGTCATCGGTGGCGGGGATTGGGCTGCGGATAGGTTAGTGCCGGATATTGTTCGTGCAGTCATCAGCAAAAAAAAATTGGAAATTAGAAATCCACATTCGTTACGACCCTGGCAGCACGTCCTTGAACCAGTCGGTGGTTATCTACTTTTAGCCCAAAAACTTTTTGAACAAG
>JAYUTU010000065.1:0-3109 GCA_043754975.1 Bdellovibrionales bacterium
GAAAGTGGTTTCGAAGTTCAACAACGAAAAAGCTGGCCCAATCCGGCATGGGTGTTTCAGGATGTCGTTAGCGCAGACGACCCGACAAAAATAACCCCAATCTATTTGCCTGGAAGCCCTACCGGATTACGACAGTGGATTCCAACGGAACATGTGATTGCGAGAACTGCGGTCTCTGCAGTCCCAGGTTATAGCGAGGAACAATTCTTAGTTGGAATTGGCAGTTGGAAATCAGCACTGTTAAAGACTCTATCAAGTGTTCCCGAAACGATGGATCAAACAGTAACCCGCTTGCTTTCGGATGCATGTGCTGATTTAGATCAACGTGTTGCAGCTGTAAGAGAAGCCGAACTTTACAAAACTAAATTGGCTCAGGCGATTGCAGGAACTGGATTGCCGCGCGACCAGGTCTACTTAAAAGAATTAGATGAAGATAAAACCAAATCATCTGACTTAAGATGCATGATTTATAAAAGCTTTGATCAGTTCTCTACGCCCAGCCGCGATCGCCGGCTGCTAGATGCATTAGTTCAAGCCCGAACATACTATCGTTACGCAGTACAAAAACACGGCGAGAAAGCCTTCAGTTCAAAAAATTTAGAAATTTATAAAACTATTTTTCCTTACATTAATAAAACGGCAGCCGAAGAAGCTGCGTTAGACACAACCCCAAAAAGCGCAAAAAACTTTTGCTCTATAGAGCTTAATTCGAAACTAGGACGCATCAGCCTTGCAGAAGTTAAGCGCCGCTTATTCATCGGTAAATTATCACCGAATCCAAATGATGCAATGTCTGGACGTTTTGGTTTTGCTAAAACTGGGCAAGATCTAGCAGACAGCTGTCCGTCATATGACCTCAGCCCGGTTATCGTTGATTTAAATAAATCCGAAGCTGATGCTCAGAAAGAGCTTCAGTCGGCACTGCTGGGTCGATGAAAAAGTCAGTGAAAAACAATTGGGCATTTCAAATTTTAATTGTTGCTGCAGTAGCGCTAGTCGGAACTCTTGTATTAAAAAATAAAAAACCGGCCCCATTGGAAAAACTGAAAGAAGTTTCAGTAGATTTTTCCGACCCGTCAGCAAAATCAGCGGCAGTTGCCAACTCCGTACGAGTCGGCGCAACAAATCCAACAGCACAAAAAGTTCTTACTGTAGATTTGCAAAGGTGTGCTCCGTTTTTAAGTGGCGGCGAATCTTTGCAGTTAGAGGACATTTATCAGCAAATAAAAAGCAGCATGCAGTTTCAAAATGAAGTGCTTGAAATGACAGAGTACGAACTGCGTTCCGATAAAAATGAAGATCTTGTTATCCAAGATAATTCTTACGAAGAAAAAAAAGACCAAATTCGCGTTTTTAAAATTGCGCAAGATGGCTTGCCAGATAGAATTAAGGATTTTCCTAACGCAACCCTATCGAAGGACTTAAGACTTGAAGGCGCGTTAACACTGGGCCGGCTGACTAAAAAGACTGAAAAATATCAGGCGCTGTCTGCGTCTGGCGCCAATTTATTTTATGAATCAGCAGCCGGAAAAATTATTCGTCTTAGTCTTACAACTGGAAGAAATCAATTGCAGTGCGAAGAGCAAGTCTGCTCTTGCAACCAATATTAATTATGTATTAGCGCCCGGAGCAAAGTTTCTCGGCTTGCCTGGCATTGGCGGTGGCGCCTGCGGCGGCGGCAACGGTGAAACCGCTGACTGGTCGGCATCGCGGAAACGATTGTACTTTGCATCGAATTGCAATTTTACAGTGCCCGTCGGACCATTACGCTGTTTTCCAATAATAATTTCAGCGTGCCCAGCTTTATCCGCATCGTCTTTTTCATAATAGTCATCGCGGTAAAGCATCATGATAACGTCAGCATCTTGCTCGATAGAACCTGATTCGCGTAAATCTGAAAGCATGGGTCTGCGGTCAGAACGACTTTCCACTCCCCGATTTAACTGAGCTAGCGCAATAACAGGAATTTGCATTTCTTTAGCAATAGCTTTTAAACTTTTTGAAATTTCAGAAACAGCCCGTTCGCGGGATTCAACTTTTAATTTCAGATCCATTAACTGAAGGTAATCGATCATGATGCAATCTAATCCATGAGTCGCTTTTAAACGGCGACAGCGTGCACGGATCTCGAATGGAGAAATTCCAGACGTGTCGTCAATAAATAATGGTGCTTCACTAATTGCTCCAGCGGACTGAATTAATTTTGGCCACGAAGAGTCCTGGATTCGACCATTACGAATTTCTCCCATGGAAATTTTAGCTTCAGAGGCCAATAAACGCATCATGACGGACTCTTTGCCCATCTCTACAGAAAAATAAGCTACCGTTTTTTTTGCTCGCATTGCCATGTGGGCGGCAATATTTAGGCTCAGCGCCGTTTTACCCATTGAGGGCCGCGCCGCAATAATAATGAGCTCACCTGCGTGTAAGCCCGAGGTCATGCGATCCAGCTCGAGGAAGCCAGTCGGGCATCCCGTAACATCAGCTTTTCTCTTGTAAAGATCTTCAATTTTCTCGACAGCGCTTTTAACGATATCCATTGATCCAACAAGACCCGTTGAAACGTTTTGTTCACCGACTTTTAAAATTTCGCTTTCAGCAAAATCAATTAACGACTGAACATCGGCGTAATCAGTCCCGTAAGATTTATCAATTAAGTTAGATGACGTAGCAATTAGCCTGCGTAGAAGAGATTTTTCGCGAATGATTCGAGCGTGGGAATCAATGTTGGCCGCAGACACGACTTTATCAACAAGCGTCAGCAAATACTCGGGTCCGCCAATGACATCTAATTCGTTTCTAGACTGTAGCAAATTGGTGACTGTCACTAAATCGACGGGCTGGGCCTTCAAGTGAAGGTCTGAAATACATTTATAAATTAGTTGGTGGCCGGGCTTGTAGAAATCTGAGTCGTTGATCAGGTCAGCGACCTGATCATAGGCCTCACGCTCTAGCATAAGACCGCCGAGTACGGAGTACTCGGCCTCAAGACTTTGAGGAGGAAGTTTTTGGCCGTCGTGTCGGCAAAGGTCATGAGCGGACGCGACGCCGGCACCATGCGGTGCCGCTGGTCCTGCGAGTCGGCGGTGTGGCTCAGCTTCTTCTCGAA
>JAYUTU010000066.1:0-3099 GCA_043754975.1 Bdellovibrionales bacterium
CCGCCTTGGCTTGTGTAGTTCCAGACTTGTTTACCGTCTTTTTTTAAAACAGCGATCAAATCTCCCTTTGATGTTGTGTAAAAAAGTTTGTCACCGGCAACTATCGGCGTGCTAATGCCACCACTTTTAGTCGACCAAATAATTTCACCTTTTGTTTTCGAAACGCAGTACAGTTTGTCATCGTAACTATTGATATAAATAAAATCTGAATCGACCAAAGGGCTCGCGTCGATGTCTTTGAAACGTGTGTTTCTATTTAAAGTTATTTCCCATTGTTGGGTTCCAGTTTTGGCACTGAAGGAAACCAAGGAGCCATCACTAAAGCCGACATACAAATTACCATTAGCAAACGCAGGTTTTGAGCCTCCGCGGATCGTCATCAAACTAGATGTGTCCTGGCGATTGTAAGTCCACAGCTGCTTTCCAGTGGCAGCATCTAATGCAAATATCGATTGGCTTCCCGAAAGAAAATAAAGAATACCGTCAACTAAAACAGGTTCCGCTACAATTTCGGATTTAGTATCAAAGCTCCAAACAACCTGTGCCTGCTGCAAATCGATACTGTACATCTTGCCGTTGTTAGACCCTACAAATA
Source organism: Bdellovibrionales bacterium (assembly GCA_043754975.1). GTDB lineage: Bacteria > Bdellovibrionota > Bdellovibrionia > Bdellovibrionales > Bdellovibrionaceae > Pseudobdellovibrio. The sequence continues at coordinate 596 of JAYUTU010000066.1, forward strand.
AGCGATCTTTTATTACTGCTGCGCTGGATTCGACTCCGTGAGGAATACTGATACGCCACATTTCAGCACCACTGGTGCTGTCAAAGGCAACCAGTCCGTCAAATGCATTTCCAGTGATAATTAAATCTTTGTACACAACGGGGCTCATACGATTGATTTTTCGAAAGCCTTCATTTTTTTTTGCCAGAGTATCTCGGACCCAGTTCACTGAAACTAAAAATTTTCCCTCTGCAGGCTTATCCCGGTGTGCACAGCCGACTCCGAAACCGGTTAGCAAACTGAATGCACATATTAAAGAGATTTTGCTAGCTGCAGTTGTCATTAAGTTCCTGTCACCTTTTTTATTTGTATTAGGCGTAAGTACCTTGCAGCTTCTTTAGCTGTTGAGGAATTTTGTGGATCGTCCGTTTTTTGATTTGCAATATTTGTCAGAAGTTCTTCCGCCTTTTTTGAATCATTTAGTTTTTGATAACAAAGTGCTTGCTGGACTTTTACATCATTATGCAAAAACGCTGCTTCCTTACGATTCACAATTTTTTGCCAAATATCAATTGCGTCTTGGCATTTTTCTGAATCGGCGAAAAGTTGGCCAATTTGCTGCTGAACTAAAGTGTTAACAAGACCTGAATCAGTAGTTTGAACCTTTTGTAAGGTCGTTAAAGCAAGTTCTTTGTTGTTATCCAGACGGGCAATTTCTGAAAAATAAAGTGCTGCCATTTGTGTTGCTTTAGATTTTGGGTACGTATCCATAAAGGCTTGCAATTCATTTTTTACTGTCCCTAATTCTGCAACCAAAACAGCAGAGGTAGGCCTTGTTTCAGCAACAGCACCTTTTGTCACTGCGGGTTTTTCCGGAAGCTGAGACTTCGTTTTGTAATCGGTGTATTTTTTCTCGATTGAAAAAAAAGCCTCTTGAGCTGTTTTTTCTTTCGTTGTAGCAAAACTAGTTTGCAAAATAAACCCGGCTCCGCCGACAACCAAAAGAGCAAAAATCCCTAAAACTAATTTCCAATTTTTTTCAATCAATGACATCGTAATAACTCCGTTTTTCGTGAATTGTGAAGACAGTTTATCTGTTGTTAACTTCTTTTAATGTTGTAAAAACCCGATTTGATTTTCCCGGGTGGTGTTGCTTTAAGTAGCCAATCGTTTTAATGCGCTCTTCGGCCAGACGATCTGCTGCTGTTTGCGTGCTAATGTTATCACGTTTTGCGATTTCAAAAACTTTTTTGACATTGTCATAAACTTTTTTAGTTTTTTCAAAAGCTCGTTCCGGCGAGTACCCCTCAAGCTCAACAAAAACATTCATAAGGCCGCCAGCATTCACAACGTAATCAGGAGCATATAAAATTCCCAGCTCGCGGAGCTGATCTCCGTGACGTGCTTCGGCCAGCTGGTTATTAGCTCCGCCTGCGATGGCTTTGCATTTCAGTTTCGTGATAGTTTGATCATTAATGATTGCACCCATGGCACACGGTGCTTGAATTTCGCAATCAACAAATAAAATTTGATCTGGCGATACAACTTCAACGCCGTATTTTTCATGGTGAGCTTTGACTCGCCCCTGATCAATATCAGCAATCACAATTTTTGCTCCTTCTTCAACTAAATAGCGAACTAGATTAGAGCCCACATTTCCTAGGCCCTGAACCGCGATGCGCATTCCCTTCAGTGAATCTGTTCCTAATTTTTCGCTGGCAGCTGCTTTGATTCCCATCAGTACACCGTGGGCCGTGTACGGAGACGGATCGCCCGAGCCACCGAAGTCTTTTGGAATTCCTGTGACCCACGGAGTTTCCATGTAAATATGTTCCATATCATTGACTGTAGTACCGACATCTTCAGCCGTGATGTATTTTCCGTTAAGTGAATTAACAAATTGACCGAACGCACGAAACAGGGCTTCCGTTTTATCCGTTTTCGAATCGCCAATGATCACTGCTTTTCCACCGCCAAGATTTAAACCTGCAGCAGAGGCTTTGTAGGTCATTCCTTTAGAGAGGCGCAGCACATCGGTTAGGGCCTCATCTTCGTTTTTGTAATTCCACATACGTGTTCCGCCTAAGGCTGGACCAAGCGCTGTGTTGTGGATAGCAATGATAGCTTTCAGACCTACATTTTTGTCATGACAAAAAACAACCTGTTCATGATCACCATGTTTGCTAATCATTTCAAATGAACCCACAGAGAAACTCCTTTTTAAAGTCTTTACTGAATACTTACTAAATACTTATTAAACACTCAAACTAACGTTATTACTCGAGACTGAATAAGACAGGTCAAAGTGTTGCAGATTTGGCAGAAAAAACCAGTGGTTACACTTTGCGACACTTAAAACTATTGACTTGTTTTTTGCGAACTTCCAGTCAGAAAAATTGGCAGAAGTAATCTGTTGCTTTGCTGATTCACAGTGCATTTTTTGATGCTCTTCTAGGCAAATATACGTTTTGAAAATAAAAAAAACCCTTATTACAAATAAGGGTTTTTTTTATTTTATTCTTTTT
>JAYUTU010000067.1:0-3078 GCA_043754975.1 Bdellovibrionales bacterium
TCAGCGTGATGTCTGTGCTTTGCCCGTCCGCTTTTAACACCCGAGCTTGCCCTGAGATAACATTCACATTCAAGTCGGAATTTTTTTCCTTCGATAACGTAGCTCTTGTTTTGGTCAAATCAATAAGACCATCTTTTGATTCTAACTTCAGCGACGCCGTCGATTGATTGTTCGTCGAATCCACAAACAAATGACCTTCGACCAAATTCAGTGATATTTCACCTTTATCCTGTTTGATGGTAATTAAGGAATCTGCTTCTAAGTTTAAAATCGTATTGGAATCCAAAAACCGTAATGCCAAATCCGCATCGGATGACGTTTTTATGGATTCTCCGGAATACAACGAATCACCAAATTCGACGATTTGCCACGTGCGGTGCTGAGCTAATTTTCTGCGAGATGAATTTTCTAATTTTTCAACTTTTGCTAACGGCTTTTCATTGATGTGAAACTGAACTGCAGGATAATATTTAATAAAGAAAAACCACGTGGCAACAACGCCAACAACAGAAATAAAAAATGAAATAAAAATTCGTTTTAAATTAGCGCTCAAATTCAGAGTTCTCCTCTGGGATTTATCGGCACTATGGTAATTTACTTGATGTAGACTAGGCTATGGTCTGCAGAAGGCTTGCAAAACAGACTTTCGGACCTTGGTGGCTAGACCGCCAGCACGTGCTTAAATATACTTAGAAACTGTTTCTACTATAGAATTTATATCTAGTGGTTTTTGTAAAATTCTAAATGGCTGTTTCATTTTCAATAGGACAGTAGGTTCGTCATCCGCCGTCATAACAATCACTGGAATCGTTCTTAAACGAAGATTAGTCAGTTGCTCACTTCGAAACTGATAGCCGTCCATAATGGGCATTTGCACATCCAATAGAATGAGATTTGGCAACATTGGTAATTCAGCTAAAAGTACTAGCGCTTCTTGACCGTTCGATGCACAGTGCACTTTGTAACCCTTTGACATTAAAATAATTTTGATTAAATCCTGATTGTCTACAGAATCATCGATTACCAAAATTGTTTTTTCTGTTTGATTTACGCTTTTGTTTTCAAAGTGCTTTACCATCTGTTCGACAGTAACATTTTTGGTTCGCTAGAACAGTTATTATTTCGGAGGTCCAAATGCTTTACCAGTTTCTTGAAGAAAATCGCAGTGAGATTATTGCCCTGGCCGAAGAAAAAGTATCAAATCTAGCAGGCAGCTTGCCGTCATCCACAGTGTTACAACGGGGCTTACCGATATTTTACGAACATCTTATCGAATATTTGAAAAGCGCCAAGTCTGGATTTACTATTGAAAACATTGTGCAGGGAGCAGCTAGTCACGGAAAAGAATTAATGCGCTTAAATTACACCTTATCTCACGTTGTGCACACGTATGGAGCCATGTGCCAAGCCGTCACTGAGCACGCGCAACGACGCAAAAAAAGTATTCTCACTGACGAATTTAATGATTTAAACATGTGTTTAGATATTGCGATCTCGGCAGCAGTTTCAGAATTTCAATTTCGTAGCGTCAAGGCCATCGAAGAAAAAGAAGTGCAACATTTAGGGTTTCTCGTGCACGAATTGCGCAACGCCCTATCAAGCGCCACAGTCGCGCACGAAATGATAAAGCAGGGCATCGTTGGAACCAGCGGCAGCACATCCCGCGTGCTGGGTGAAAATCTGGTTCGGATGCGAAATTTGATTGATCGTTCGCTGTCTGAAGTGCGCCTGAGAGCTGATCCCGAAGTGCATATTGAAAAATTTAATTTAGGTGCTTTAGTCGATCAAATAATTATAACTGCCGAAAGCGGAGCACGCGCACGACAGCAGGTGATTGCCAACACTGTTTCCAGCTCCATGGAATTAGAAACTGATCGCCAGCTGCTATTATCGATTTTGGCAAACCTTTTACAAAACGCGCTGAAATATACTAAAATTGGTGGCAAGGTCACATTGCGTTCCGGTGATTCTGGAAAAAATATTGTGATCGAAATTGAAGACCAATGCGGTGGCCTTAGTCCCGAACTACAAAAATCGTTGTTCACTCCGTTTGTGTCAAGTGGCGTCGATCAATCTGGTCTTGGCTTGGGCCTTACTATAGTAAAACGAGCTACTGAGTTGCTCCAAGGCCACATCCAGGTGAATAATAATCCCGGCACTGGCTGTGCATTTCGCATCGAGATTCCAAAGATTCTTACACCCAAACCATTGACCCGTACAAACTCAGGTGAAAACTCAGACCAACCAACACCAAATCGTGTGTCAAAATGGAACTCTCAGTAACCTGTTGAACTTGTGAAAACTGAGTTAACTTTCGACATTCTTTTAATACCCGAGCGAATTAAATAACTTAGATTTTAAATCGAGCTATTTTCGTTGCTAGTCCCCTTATTTCCGATACAAACTGCTCGCTTAAAAATCGCAAAATCAACTAGTTACAGGCTCACTTTTTGTGGACCCGTTTTTGTAATCAAATGGGTAAGATGGGGGTCAGGTTGCGCATCCAAAAAACAGTATTTAATTTTGTACTCGCATTATTTTTACTGTTCGCGCCTACTACGGTCTATGGCAACTCCCGGAGTTCGCAGCAAAACTTACAGGGACAGAGGTTGCTTTCGTCTGCTGAAAATGACGCTCTTTTACGTGAAGATTTTTTTCGTTATGAGCTGAAAATTTCAGAAGAAAAAATTCAAATCATTTCCCAGAAACAAAAACAGTATTTGCAGAGGGTCCTGCAGTTCGACGAGTTAGCCGCTCGGGGTGAGTTGGATGCGCTTCCATCAAAATTTTTAACGATTCGAAATTATCAAAATTGGCTGCGTCATTTCCTTGGAGCTGAACATTATGAACTTCTACTAAAAACGATGACATAAAAAAATTCGATAGCGCCAGTTTTAGTTATCAGCCGGCGAAAAGCACGCCGTGCTGCCTGGATACCCCGGCGCATTTCAGTATGGCATTTTCTGAAACTTACGCTTTAACATTTTTCTTAGCAGCAAGCAGCAGCTAAACCATTTGATCCAGAAGATACCTCGGGTGCACAGTCAAATAATCCGAAGTGTGTGCTGGTATCTCCGA
>JAYUTU010000068.1:0-6720 GCA_043754975.1 Bdellovibrionales bacterium
CTACAAAAATTTGAAGCCTACGCCGAAGTTGTTGTGCCTGCTTTAGTCGATGTGCGTGATACCAATTGCCTCAGAGATGTTTTTGAAAAGTACCGGCCAGAGATCGTCATTCACGCAGCGGCTTATAAGCATGTGCACTTGGTCGAATCAAATCCGTGCTCGGCTATCATTAATAACGTGGAAGGCACTAAAAACTTATTGAGTCTCTGTGAAGAATTTGATGTGAGTAACTTTGTTTTAGTTAGCACAGATAAAGCCGTTAATCCTGCGGGCGTTATGGGTGCTTCCAAGCGCGTGTGTGAAATTTTAACTTCGGAAATGGGTTTTAAAACGGGTAAGTCCTATTGCTCGGTTCGTTTTGGCAATGTGCTAGGTAGTAGCGGCAGCTTAATTCCGTTATTAAAAAAACAAATTGAATCCAACGAGTCCCTGACAATTACGCACAAAGAAGTCACGCGCTATTTTATGTTAATTGAAGAAGCCGTGTCGTTAGTTTTAAAAGCGGCATCGATTTCAAAACCAGGTGACATTAACGTGCTGCGGATGGGTGAACCCGTAAAAATTATTGATATCGCCGAGAGTTTAATAAAATTAATGGGTAGAGATTCCAAAAGTGTGGATATCAAATTCACTGGCCTTCGCCCCGGTGAAAAAATGTTCGAAGAACTATATATTTCAGGAAACGAACTCAACACCTCACACCCAGATATTTTAGTTCTTCCGAAGGGGGATGCGCTTCCGTCAGCGGCAGTGTCAGCGCTGAAGCCCGAGCAAGCAATCGCGGAAATTATTACCTTAGCTAGTAAATCCGATCCTAAAGCCGTAGTAAAATTAAAATCGTTAATTAATTCAAAGTATTTTGCGTGAGCTCAGCCTGCCAGCAGTGCAAGGATAATAAAGAATGCGCTCGCTTCGAAGCTGCCTAACGCAGAATAAAATAGAAATATAAATCCGCAATAGACAATTCCCGCTAATAACAGCTGGTTTAAGCCATCCGGTTTTTTGCAAAAGCTGCGAACTGCAGAAAAAACAATGGCGACAACAACGCTCCAAAAGATGACAGAAAATACGGATCCCATTTGCACTAACATGCTTATGTAGCTTGAGTGTTGATCGCTATAACTAAATTCGGCCATTGGGTAATTTGCTGTGTAACTTGGACCTTTAGCTTCTAAAAACTGTTTCAGTGGCGCTGTCGTGTTATCAAAACCAGTTCCAAAAAATGGCCGCTCTGTAAAAAAATCAAACGCTATTTTCCACATCGTAAATCGAGCCGCGTTGGATGCATGGTTGGAACTAACCTGACCATCAACAACCGTAACAGCAAAAATACTTTGCAGACGCTCCTGAAAACGCGGTGTCAGAAAAATAAAAACGGCACCGGCAGCTAAGCACAAAGCCAAGGTCTTGATCATTTTTTTGTTAGTAGCTGCCATAAACAGTAAACCCAGAAATACGGCCACGGCAGTGGCGCGCGTGTTCGTCAGTGCAAAACTGACGGCCGTTAGTGTCAGTAAGATGCCAGTTAAGATTTTATTTCGCTTAGCTATGCTATTGCTTAGGCCATTGTCTTCTTGAGAAAAATTCTGATGATACACATAAAATAATATTAACACAGCTAGACCCGAAAAATATCCCCAGCGACTGATATCCCAAAAACTAGCAATGCGAAAATTATCACTCATAAATGGCGCAGTCAGCGGACTATTCAGCTTTAAACCCAAGTTAATAAATGAGTAACCAACCGCAAGCACCAGGCCGACAAGCAAACCTTTTTTGAAATAGGAAGTTAAAATTTTACTGTGATAAACACAATAAGCGGGTGCTGCTAGCAAGGGCCACGGCCACGATTTAATTACGGTCACTGCAGATTGCCATCCGCCATAAGAAAACAAACCGGCCAGCATTGCTAATGGAACTAGGCTTACAATAGCTATAATTTTTTTGTTCCTTATCCACAGTTGACGTTTTTCTTTTTCGACGAAAAACCAAACAATAAGAACTGTCGACATCAACGTGAGTAAGCTTTTGCTTGTAAGCAAGGCCACTGCAAATAAAAAAACACTATAATTTAAAAGCATTAATTTAGTTCCAGGTTTTCTAAAGCTAAGCGTTTACCCAATGCCACTGCTGGTTGATCAAAGGGGTTGATCTCTAAGTGATGCCCTAGGACTGCCGTCAATATTTCAAACCACACAAATAAAAAACCGATGGTGGTATCATCATATTTATCAAATAGCATTTGTGCGACTGGAATTTTATATTCTGCTAAGGCATGCGCGGTTCCGGTTCGCTGCGCCGATAAGATCTCAGTAATTTTAAAGCCGCGGTTTTTATAAAAAGCTAGATTTGGTTTTTGAAAACTAATATCAGAAAAACTCTCGAGCGATTGGGTCAGTAGCACGAACTTGGACTGCTCACTTTCTAAAACATGTTGATAGATCGAGTGCTGATCCGAGCAGCCAGTCATTGGAATAATCCACGGAACTTTTAGCGCGGGGCCTCCGGTGACTGTTTTTGTTTTCCCCAGTGATTCGGCCCAGAGCTGACTGAGCCACTGATTGAACCACCGTAGCTGCGAGGAATAAGACCAGAATATAAATAAATCAGTTTTTTGCTGAATCTGTGCCGCAAGCTCTGTCGCAATTTGTACTAGTTGGGTTTTTTGAGCTAACACATCAAGGGCACCTGCTTGAATTTTTTTTAAGTCGTACCCTAAGTACTGTGCGATCACTAGGCCCACTGGTGTTAGAACAGAAAAACGCCCACCAACGTCTTCAGGCATTGCAATTAATGGAATATTTTTACTGTGTGCAAGCTTAGTTAGAATACTTGGTTTATTTTCAGAGATAATAAAACATTGCTGGAAAAAATCAGTGCCGGCCTCTGCGCACAGTTTATGAAACACTTCGATCAGTGAAGTGATCTCGAGGGACTCGCCACTTTTAGAAATAATTAAAAAGCCCGTGGTGTGCAAATCGTTCTGAATTTGTTTCCAGACATGTTGGATTTCGCTCGCGTCGATGTTATCCATGAAAAGCACACTGTCACTGTAGCGATAATTTGCTAACGCGCGTGCCCCCATAGAGCTTCCGCCAATGCCAATTAAAACTAAGCGTTTAAACTTTGCTTTTAAAATCTCGCCCCATTTTATGGATTCATTCCAGTTGCTATCGTCGGTCAAGATACGCACGAAGCCTGGCATTATTGCTGGCGTTAATTCTGGCGTTTGCGTTTGGGTCACCTGGTCAAATAGGCCTTGTAATCGCTTTGTCAGTTGCGGGTTATTGATAGCGTTTGATTTCAGCAACATTGTTAAGCACTCCTTCAGTCCCAGGTTCTTAAATTAACATTGTTACTGTTTACTGAATTTGCAGGATCATGTCATGCTGGAATCCGCCTAAAAAAATGATTTTTTATGAACATTATAGCCCATTTATAATTGTAAGCAACTTTGCGGATGGTTTCTCTGAATATTTGTCTGCGGCTAGTTTTTTGATAACCGGCTTATCATAATCTAAATTATTTTTTTTATACCATGTTAAGAAGCTTAAACAGTCTTCTATGTCAGACTCTGTGCAACGAGCTAGTTTAAGCTTAAAGTACAGTTCTAGAGAAGGTCGGTAGATCGATCCCTTAAGGCCTTTTTTTAATAGGATTATCGAGTTCTTCCAGTTCGGTATTTGCTTAACAAAAAAATCAGCAGCAGGGTTAATAGCTTCAATACTTAAATCGCATTTAAGTGCTAAATTCATGAGTTCTAACTGAGAACTGTTAGTCATGTTTTCGATTGGACAGATGTCAATATCAGCAGTCACTCTTTGATTTTCACCTAAAACGGCTAAGAGTGATCCGCCAATAACCAGCCAGTCGCCGGAAATTTCGTCGGCTACTAAATTTATAAATTTTTGATAGTTTTCAGCTTGAATCATTAAGCCACTTTACTTAGGTGCGAAAGAACTAAACGCCGCAGTTTGATAACTTTGCCGTCGATATTTTGCAAATCCCTTGTTATCATTTCAAGATCATTCCTGCTTAGGTTTGTAAGGTAGCTGGGATAGTGGTCTCGAAAAGCTAAAAAGACAGATAGACACGCCTGTTGGATTCTTAGCTCACGATCATTTTTATAGATTTTTATAACTTCTGTTAGAAAATCAGCGGCGCTGAGACACTTTTCAAATTTGTATTTTTCTTGAATATCTAATATCGGGAAAATGCTGCTGTAATTCATGCCTCTAGCATACCAAAATTGGAACGTTTAAGTGCTAGACCAAACCCCGATTCTAGCTGTTAAGCTAGGCTGCATGTATGCCTGTAAGTTCCCCTTGCGTTTTGCATTTTCTTTTAGCAAAAAGCCTTCACAATTTGACTTAACACAGTGAAAACTCTAGATTTTTAGAGTTCAAAAAAAATCTTGAAGGAGAATCACTGTATGAATCCGATGTACTTGTACGCGCCATCGATTGCGGGCCTTGTGGGTCTAGTTATTGCCATTGGTCTGTATTTCCGAGTTAAAGCACAACCTGCTGGAAACGAAACGATGAACCGTATTGCGGGTTATATTCGTGAAGGTTCAATGGCCTTTTTAGTTCGCGAATATAAAGTGCTTGCTGGATATTGTTTGGTTGTTGGTCTTATTTTATTTTTTGCGCTTGGGCCGCAAGCAGCACTTTGGTTTATTTTGGGTGCGTTTTTATCTTTGTTAGCGGGTTTTGTCGGAATGAAAGCGGCTACGTTTGCAAACGTGCGAACAACACAAGCCGCAGCCACATCAACTAAAGGAAATGCGTTATTGATCGCCTTAGACGGCGGCGCGGTGATGGGTCTGTGCGTAGCGGGTCTTGGATTATTAGGACTGGGTGTTTTGTATTCTTATTACCAAAATTCAAAAGACTTAGGAACTATTTTGCATTCGTTTGCAGTCGGAGCTTCATCGATTGCACTGTTTGCGCGAATTGGTGGTGGAATTTATACGAAAGCCGCTGACGTGGGCGCGGATATCGCAGGAAAAGTAATTGAAAATATTCCAGAAGATGATCCACGAAATCCTGGAGTTATTGCCGATAACGTCGGTGACAATGTCGGTGATGTGGCTGGAATGGGCGCTGATATTTATGAATCTATGGTGGCTGCAATTGTTTCTGCAATGGCTATTGCTCTGACGATTGACGCTGACAAATTACCGGCGATTTTAATTTCCGGTGATGCGACTCAAAGCCGATTTATGGCTGTGGCGTTACCACTGATGCTTTCTACTTTAGGTTTAGTTATTTCTATTGCAGTAATATTTATTGCGCGCTTATTAAAAAATCAAAAGCCTGCAACTGTTTTACGAAGTTCATTAATGCTACCACCTGTTTTATTAACGGCATTGTGCTGGTTCATATTACCAAGCTTTAATGTTTCACAAAACGTAACCTGGGCTTTAGCTGCAGGAGCTTTTGGCGGAGCACTGATCGGTTTAATTACTGAGTACTATACGGCCATGAAGCCAATTCGGTTAGTTGCAGAAGCTGCAAAAACCGGAGCGGGTACAGTGGTCATCCGGGGTTTAGCAGTGGGCATGGAAAGCGTTGCGATTCCAACATTAATTGTTGTGATTGCAGCCTATGTCGCTGATCAGATGTTAGGTTTATACGGAATCGCTATGGCTGCTGTCGGAATGTTAGCAGGAACTGCGATTGTCATGACGGTGGATGCGTACGGTCCGATTGCTGATAACGCCGGTGGAATTTCTGAGATGTCAGGATTGCCACCAAATGTGCGTGAAATTACCGATGAATTAGATGCTGTTGGAAATACCACGGCAGCTATCGGAAAAGGGTTCGCGATTGGTTCAGCGATTCTTACGGTGTTAGCATTATTTAGTGCATTTAATATGGAAGTTAATCACGTGCGCAAAGCTGCAAATCTGGCAGCTATGCAATTGGATTTAACGTCATCGGGTGTATTGATCGGAATTTTGTTAGGTTCTATTTTACCATTTTTAGTCGGAGCCACAACAATGACAGCCGTTGGTCGTGCTGCTGGTAAAATCGTTGAAGAAATTGCGCGTCAGTTCAAAGAAATTCCAGGATTACTGCAAGGAAAAGCAGAGCCACAGCCAGCAAAGATTGTTGATATCGCAACAACGGCAGCGCTTTGGGAAATGATTTTACCAGGATTAATTGCTGTTGTAGCACCGGTAGCAGTTGGTTTTTTCATGGGACCTCAAGCACTTGCGGGATTACTTGCAGGTGGATTAGCAGTTGGTGCTTCGATGAGTTTATTCATGGCAAACGCTGGTGGCGCTTGGGATAATGCAAAAAAATATATTGAAAAAGGCGGCCTCGTTGGTCACAAAAAAGGTTCTGATGCTCACAAAGCAGCAGTTGTTGGTGACACAGTGGGTGATCCGTTCAAAGACACTTCTGGTCCAGGTATCGCCATTTTAATTAAAGTGATGTCAGTTGTTTCGTTACTGATCGCTCAGTTGATTGCACTACGGTAATTAAGAATAAATTAGATTTCTTAACGAAATTTGGTTTATTTAAAAGTTCAGTTCTTTTTAAAAAAAGCCTAACAATAGTTAGGCTTTTTTTTTATGCTAAAGTTGAAACATCACTTGAAGGAATCACAATGAAAAAACACACCAAAGAAAAAGAAGTTAAAAAACACGGTCCTATCGAATTAGGAATTCCAGATCGTCAGCGAAAAGACATCGCGGGCGGCTTAGCAAAA
>JAYUTU010000069.1:0-6712 GCA_043754975.1 Bdellovibrionales bacterium
AAAAAATTCGTATGCATTTAGGAATTCAGAATTGGACTGTGTTCGGGGGCAGCTGGGGATCCACGTTGGCTTTAGCTTACGCGATATCTCACCCAACAAAAGTAAAGGGCCTGATCTTGCGCGGAATTTTTCTTTGCAGGCCCTCAGAAATAAAATGGTTTTATCAGGAAGGCGCCTCAGAGATTTTCCCCGACGCCTGGGAGATTTATGCCAATCATATTCCATTGGATGAGCGCAGTGACTTCGTAAAAGCCTATCACAAAAGATTAACGCATGAAAATGGTGACATTCGCTTAGCCGCTGCTCGCATTTGGAGCCAGTGGGAAGCCGCAACATCAAGACTTTTCGTCGATCCTAAATCAATCCAAGATTTTGATGAGCCTGTGTTGGCGTTACAGTTTGCTCGCATCGAATGTCATTATTTTATCAATGATTCTTTTTTTAAAACTCCAAATTTTCTCATCGAAAATATTGCAAAAATCCGTCACATACCTGCCGCGATAGTTCAGGGACGCTACGATGTTGTTTGCCCTGTTCGTAGCGCTTGGGATTTACACAAGGCTTGGCCCGAGGCTTCGTTAACACTCATTGCCGATGCAGGACATGCTGCTGCAGAACCGGGCATAAGATCAAAACTAATCGAGCATACTAATGCCTTCAGAATAATCTAATGTTATTTACCCCTGCTGTAATTAAACTGAAACCATTTGAAGTTTTAAATCACCTCTAAGCCATAACTAAAAATTATGGACTATATTTTAACAATTGTGTTGAGGGTGGTTCCAAACTGGGTTTTATTACATCCCAAGCAGATCCGAAGTCTGCCGAGATTCCGGGGGGAACAATGAACATTCAGTCGATATTAAAGTTAACTGCGGAGCTTTCTGTTTTGTTGGTTTTAGCGTCGTGCGCTCCGACTTCTAATTCTGATGTTCAAATGTATCAAAACACAAGCGAAGAACAATCCAGTATTGTGGGCGGAACAAACGCAAGTCTTATTTATGCAAAGCAAAATGGAATTGTCGGAATTTACGATCAAGCCAAAGGCGGAATTTGTACTGGCAGTTTAATCGGATCAAATATTGTTCTAACGGCAGGTCACTGCATTAATGTTGAAAACATCGACGACACGATTGTTTTTTTCGGGACTAACCTGGATGAAATTGCAAAGCAGTCGCAGGCTGGCAATAACGCCAACATTCGTTTTGCACTCAAAGCAGTTCGTCATGAACGCTTCGGAGCAGGACGAGTTAATGGTGGATCAAACAATGATATTGGGTTGATTCTTTTCGAAGGATCAGTACCCGAAGGTTTCAAAGTTGCAAAGATGGCTTCCATGGAATTATCTCGAACTTTGCGTGCAGGAACAGAAGTTAGTTTATCGGGATATGGATTAAATAAATTTAAAAAAGATCCCGTCACTGGAAAGCCAATTATCAACGAAGGTTCCGGCATATTACGTAAAGTCGATAAAATAAAAATCACTTCTGTACTGACGTCTGGTGAAGAGATTCTTTTAGATCAATCGCAAGGGCGTGGAGCCTGCCACGGAGATTCTGGCGGGCCGGCTTACATTTTTGATAAGCGTTTAAAAGCAAATGTTGTTATTGGTATTACCAGTCGCGGCAGCGGAAACTGTGACCGTGAGGCAGTTTACACCGGAGTCATGGGCTATGCCCAGTGGATCGCACAAAAATCAAAAGAGCTTGCTAACTAAGCTGCTGAGCTCTTTTGGATTTTCAAATAAAATTCTATGACCTGAATTAATCCTGCAGTAATTATGCAGGATTTTTTTTTGCTTCATGTCCTCTGCAAGTGCTACAAATTTTTTATCGCCCTCACCAACTACCCAAGTTATTTTATGTTGATACGTTTGAATAAGTGGCCTGAAATTGTCCTGGTTTCCTAAGGACCAAATTTTAAGTGCGGCAACTAACTTTTTGATATCAAAATCTTTTTCATAGCGACTTGGCTCTAAAGCATGCTGAGCCAGAACCGGCTGCAAATTCCACTGCTTTAAAAATATTTCCCAGGGCTCGACTTCTAGTAGGCGAGCCCATTGCTCGTCATTAACAAAACGTTCTGCTTTTTCTTTGGCAGACTGTAATCCTGGATTGGTTGAAACAAAAACGAAATGATCAAAGCGATCTGCGTGGTTTTTTAAGATGTGCAATCCTAACCGACCACCAAGAGAATATCCCAAGAATACTTTTTTACCACCGAGACCTGGTGGCGGTAAATGCATCGCAATTAACTTGTCGACATAGCTATCCATGGCTTCAATAAGTGCAGACTCTGCTACAAACAAAGCTGGGGTCAACCAATGGGCTTGAAAATGTTTTTCGCAGGAAAACCAGTCTTGGCGCTGCCCGAGGAACCCATGTATGGCTAAAATGATATTGTTTTGCAAAGAGCATCCCATGCAGCTGTAAAATATTTCGACGGTAAGGCTTCTGGCTGAATTTCTATAACTGCTTTTCCTGTAAGTCGCGCAATAGCCTGGAAATCAGATTCAGTTTTCACCAAATGATAGTCCCATTTCCACATTTTAGCCCACATCGCAAATTCAATTCCATGAGTATTTAAAAACTTACTATTATTAAACACTTTGTTAAAAATCTGTCCGCCAAAATTGTTGATAATCACAAGTCGCTTTATATCTGAAGTTTCACCGCAAAGGCCTAACGAGGCCAAATCATACAAGGCAGTCAAGTCTCCAACGATACACCATGAAATTGGCTTTTGATTTCCCCAACCTAAATATGTCGATATTTGCCCATCAATCCCATTTGCACCCCGATTTGCATACACTTTTTGATTCACAGCATGAGTCTGGTCTGAAAACTCATCCCATTCTCTGATGGGTAGTGAGTTTCCTAGGTACACAGGTGCACCGTTAATTGACCGAGATAAATAGTGCATGCAGGCTGCTTCACTTTGTGGAAACTGAGCCATTAATTCAATTTTTTTGATTTGCAACTGAGCATCAGTGCTTTTCATTTTTTGTAGCGAAGGCGTCATTAATTCAACAGAATTTTTAAAATCAATTCTAAAGCTTTCTGAGTGGCGCGCCAAGCCTGAAAAATGTTGGTTTGTAAAATTAAAAACAGGTAATCCATTAAATTCATTTTCAAGATCACGCCAAAAGCGAAGTGTTGGTACATTTCCGATTCTTACAAAACTGTCACATTGGCTTTGCTGAAATGCTTTTTTCACCACGGCGTCTGTTGCCTGAATGACAAACTCAGCAATCGCCTTTTCACCACGAAGTTGACTGAGGGCCTCTACGTAAACCGGGGCTTTTACTTTCTGTAACCACCGGATGACGTCTGCCTTTTGGCTTTCTTCAATCTGACCTACGAGAACAAATGGATTTTTTATTTTTATAAAATCGGC
The DNA here is from genome assembly GCA_043754975.1 of Bdellovibrionales bacterium. Classification (GTDB taxonomy): domain Bacteria; phylum Bdellovibrionota; class Bdellovibrionia; order Bdellovibrionales; family Bdellovibrionaceae; genus Pseudobdellovibrio. The sequence continues at coordinate 3,397 of JAYUTU010000069.1, forward strand.
AGGCTGTGCAACTGGAAAAAATGTTTTAGCCTTTTGCGTGTGCTGTGCTGTTGGATTTGCTACGGTTGCAGTGTCAATTAAGGGCTCATCAAAACAGATATTGATGTGCAGCGGTTTATTCAGTGCACTTTCAATTTGAAACGTCTTTGTATTTATATCCCAATCTTGGTGCTGCTCAATATAGTGAGAAAAAATACCGACTTGATTGATTGTCTGTGGAGCCCCACTATTTCTGTATGACTTAGGGCGATCGGCACTAATTAAAATGAGCGGCAGTCCCTGATAAAAACTTTCAATAACAGCTGGCAAAAGCTCAGCAACTGCTGTTCCTGACGTCGTGATTACGGCCACTGGTTTGTCAGAACTTTTCATTAAACCGATGGCATAAAAAGCAGCGCTACGTTCTTCGAAATAGTGTACGATTTTAAATTTATATTTTTCTAAATGGATAATGAGGGGGGCGTTTCTGGCACCTGCACAAACTACAACTGTTTCAACCTGAGCATGCAGAAGGAAGTCGAAAACTTGGGTACACAGATCAGCATTTGTCACAAATTCATTCCCATCATCCTTTTGACTGAATTTCTTTTATTTTCTACTTCAGTGAGCTCGCTTGATAAAACGCTTTGTTCTGTGACTCCGCAACCAGAAAATATCTCGATATGAGCCGGAGTAAAGTAAAAGCCACGAATGGCAGCGACTACAAACATACTGGCTTCAGATATAAGACCAAACGGAGCAGCAAAACCTGCTCGCCGCTTTTGCAATGGAAAATTTTTAAAACTTTGGTACAGCTCTAATGTGCGAGGGTATAACCCCAAGGCTGCTGACGGATGCAAATGCTTCAGCAACTTAACCGCATCATTTTTATTTAAATTCGTGACCTCAAGATTTGTTATTAAATGTTTTAGATATTTCAGTTCAAGAATTTTTAATGAACTGATTTTAACCCGGTCCTGGCCGCACACCGCTTGAATCACTTCTACTAAATCCTGAACGACTATCTCATGCTCTCGAAGCAGTTTTGTGTCACTGAGGATCTGCTGGTTACTGACGGTGGTTGTTTGTGTTCCTGCCAAAGCAACCGTTTGCAAAGTCTGGCTGGATGCAGACCAATTCGCAATCAGCTCGGGAGTCTGCCCCAAGTAACCAGAGCCGCTTTGCCAGAAGCCATACGTGGATCCGAAGTGGTTGCCTTCAACAAGAGTTTTTAGAGTTTGGACGAAATGGGATTGCGAAAACGAAGTCGCTCCTGCCTGGGCAACTAAGGGTACAGATTTAATGAGATCCCCTGTCGCAAACTTTTGCGTGCTCCACTGGAACTGCTCGGCAAAGTCAGCTGTTGTTGCTGCCTGCCAATCGACGCTGACTGGGTTGGCTTCGAACTGTGAGAGCAACTCCAACAGCTCGCTACGGGAAACGGTTGTTTCCTGTGATCCAGTTAAACAAAGACCTGATTTTCGAGAGGCAAAGTCCCAGAAGTCAGGACAATATATGATAGTTTTTTGATCTAAGTGAGTCGCTGCGACTAATTCGTAATTTGTGAACTCGCCCCAGATTAACTTAAATTGCTCTGCAGATACCTGCAGAATTACACCCGACTGTAAAAAGTTTGTAAATTGTGAAATTTCTATGCTAGTTTTCATTCCTTTAAGGACCTTAACAAAAGTCTCTGCTGAAATAAAGTGAAAGCGTGATCCACAATGGTAGTTCAAATTGGCAAAATACAAATTGGTGGCCCGAAATTTACTGTCATTGCAGGCCCGTGCTCTGTCGAAACGGAGACTCAGTTTCGCGAAACTGCGAACTCCGTCAAATCATCTGGAGCTGCATTATTACGCGGTGGTATTTGGAAAATGCGAACATCTCCAAAGTCGTTTCAGGGTTTAGGCGATAGCTCGTTTGAGTTTGTAAAAAAAATAAAAAATGAAATTGGCTTGGGTTTGATTTCAGAAATTACAGACGCGCGTCAGATTGCCGAAATTTCTCCATTTATTGATGCCTTTCAAGTCGGCGCGCGCAATATGCACAATTATTCTTTGCTAAAAGAGTTAGGCATGCAGCCAAAGCCAGTTGTTCTAAAAAGAAATTTTTCTGCTTACATTGATGAGTGGCTGAAAGCTGCAGAATATATTGCACAGGGCGGAAATCAAAATATTGTACTTTGCGAACGCGGCATCCGCACTTTTGAAACGGCAACGCGAAACACTTTAGATCTAAATGCTGTTGTGTACGCAAAGAAACATTCTAAATATCCCGTTATTGTTGACCCCTCACACGCCGTTGGGATTGGCGATTTAGTGACTCCGCTGTGCTATGCAGCTGCTGCTGCCGGAGCTGATGGGCTTATCGTCGAAGTTCATCCCGACCCAACAAAGGCCTTATCTGATGGTGACCAAGCCTTAACCTTTGAAAAATTTGGCGCTATGATGAAGCAGCTTGAAAAAGTTTTAAACGCATTCGATCGCACATTGAAGCACTAGGTTTTCATTATGATAAAACAGTCACCAGATCCAGAAATTATTCGCTCGATGTTTTCGAAAGTCGCGGCTAATTATGACAAAGCTAATTCCGTTCTCTCGGTAGGTATCCACCATTTGTGGCGCAAAAAATTGGTCTATCTTTCTGCCGCGAAGCCAGGCCAAAACGTCTTAGATTGCGCAACTGGAACTGGAGATTTAGCGATCGAATTTAAAAAAGCTGTCGGGGCAACAGGCATAGTTACTGGAACAGATTTTTGCGTAGAAATGCTAGCATCAGCTCCCCAAAAAGCTCGCAATGAAAAGCTAGAAATAAAATTTGAACAGGCTGATGTGACTGCGCTTCAGTACCCAGATAACCAGTTTGATATTGTCAGCATATCTTTCGGCATCAGAAATGTCGGTGACCCCATCACAGCTCTAAAGGAAATGGCTCGTGTGGCAAAGCCTGGTGGCAAAGTGATGATTTTAGAATTCGGACAAATGAGTGTGCCCATTTTAAATTCGGCCTACATTTTTTATTCAGAAAAAATTATTCCAATTTTGGGAGGCTGGGTTACTGGTCAAAAAGCTGCCTATGACTATTTACAAAAATCATCCGCAGCCTTCCCATGTCGTGAAAATTTTATTTCGCTGATGAAAGAGTCCGACTGTTACAGTTCCATGGCGTATAAACCAGTCAGTTTCGGTATTGCCTATATTTATATTGGTGTCGTGAAATAGCAGTGAACAATTTAAATTTTATCTAAGCGGGTCCACAGCATGTGATCTGCTAAGACAATCCAAGCCATAGATTCAAGAACAGGAATCGCTCGTGGAATAATGCACGGATCGTG
>JAYUTU010000070.1:0-15317 GCA_043754975.1 Bdellovibrionales bacterium
AAGCCAATCAGTTTTTTCCGCAAGGGTACGTACTGTTTGATCCTGAATTTTCGATTAAAAAGAAAAACACAAAACTTCCGGAAGCATTCAAAAAAAGACCACTGGTTGTGTTGGGTGCTGAATCACGACTTGATGACACTTTAAAAGAAAATATTGCGGTATCAATCAAATCGCTAACTGGTGTTAATCCAAAATTCAAACTTGTTTCATTAAATGAATTTGAAAAAGAACGCGCCGCTGGTGAATATGATTTCTTGGCGGGGTCTTTACCTGTCAACGATCCCAATATTGAAGGTGCCATGGGTTTCTATTTTGGCCTTACGCCATCAATAATTCCAGATGGTGGAACAGATAAAACAAATTTCAAAAAGCAAATTGATCATGCCAAAACACTTAGTGAACAATCTGAAAGAAGTTTTATTTATAGAAAGGTGTTCACCGAAGCCACACAGTTAGGATGCGTCCTACCATTATTTCATTATGCAACAGTTGTGATCGCTAAAGATGGACTTGATCTTTCAAAAGTGCCCACAACCGATGAAACTGTTTCCTTTTCAAAAGTGAGATTTCAATAAATGAAGACCCGTTCAGTTAAAGCCTATCTTGAAAAAAGCATTTTAAAGCAGTCAATAATTGGTTTTATTGCAATGGGTATCATTTCGATCACTGTTAGTTTCTTTCTGGCCCGTTATAAAATGGCATCTGATCTTCAAGAGATCGCAAGTGCATCAGCCAAGGCATTCCGATCTCGAATTTTAGAGGGTGACATTCGATCTTCTGAACTTCAGATTCATGATCTTCTTCAATTAAAAAACAATGAAGAGTTCTTAATTTTAGGAAAAGATTTTTTAAAACTTTATAAACCTGCCCTTAGTCAAAACACTGAGGTTCGGCGTTGTGAAAATATTGGCCTAACATGTTTTAATGGTTATACCGGACCAGCTCGAATTTTTCAGCCAATTTACTTTGATAGCAATGGTGAAAATCTTTTTGGCTATTTGTATATTTCAAAGCAAATCCATATTGATTGGGTATTTGTGACAATCGTGTTTTTGATTTTCTCAATGGGCTATTTAACACTTCTATTCGGCATTAGTCGCGTGACCAAATCTTCTCTTGAAGAATTAGGACGCGAGATTGAAGACTGGTCTTTGCGGCTCAAAAATAATCCAAAGGATGCGATTCCATTGAAGGCCGTTCCTTTCACAGAGCTTGAACCCTTAAAAGAATCATTAGAAGGATTAAACGCACAAATTACAAAATTTGAAAAAGAAGCTAGTCATAAAGCAAAGTTAACTTTGCTTCGGGGTATTGCCCACGATATTTTGACTCCTGTTTCTCAGCTACAGATGAATTTCGCAGTTCTTGAAAATCAGTTGAAAATTAATAATGACACTAAAGATTTAATGGCTGAAATATCAGATTCCTTAAAAAGGGCTTCGACAATTGCGACCCAAGTAAAGCTTCTTAATTCCGATTATCAAAATCTGGCTTGGGTGGATTTAAACTTAATCGCTAAAAATGAAGTTGAAAGTCTTAAGAAGATTTCTGATGTTTGGGAAAAATCCATTGAATTGAATTTTAAAACGAATTGTAAGGGTGAATTTCAAACACCACTTTCGCAAGTTGAGGTATCTCGGATACTTCTTAATCTTGTGAAAAACGCTAGCCACGCTTCAAAACCAGGTTCAAAAATAAATATTGAAATTGGTCAGGTTGAAACCGAGGCTTTTATCAAAGTTACTGACTTCGGAAGTGGAATTCCTTTTCATTTGCAAAACTTAGTATTTGAACCTGAATTTACGACTAAGCCCAGCACAGGGACAGGCCTTGGGCTGTCAGTTGTAAGACACATAAGTGAACAAAGAAATGGATCTGTTCACTTAGAAAGTAAGCCCAATCAAGGAACTCAAATCACAATCAGAGTTCCGCTTAAAAACGATCAAGACTTTTCGCAAGGGGGAACTCATGGCGCATAAAATTCTAATGGTGGATGATAAAATTAAAAATATAACAGCTACAAAGCGATATTTAGAAATGAATCTTTTTGAAGTTGATACAGCTCAGTCTTCAGTGGAAGCTTTGACACTTCTTAAGAAGCAAGAATATGCCTTAGTCCTTCTCGATTACGATATGCCTGAAATGATGGGCGATACTTTGGCTTCTATAATTCGTGAAACTTTTCCAACTCAGCAAGTGGCAATGTTTTCATGCGATCTAAGCCGAGATGCTCTTAATCAAAGTTACCGAGCTGGTGCTATTGATTTTATTGAAAAGACCGAAGAACCAAAAGAAATATTGGCTAAAGTTCAAAGATACTGCAATAGATTCGACACTGTCGTTCGCACGATCAGACCTTTTTCAAGTAAAAGTGAAAATAGAAAATTAGTCGAATCTACAGGTATGGTTGGACAAACTGAAATAATGGCCAAGGTTGCTGAAAAAATTCAGAAGTATGCAACTGCCGGTGGCGTAACAGTTTCTATCAGTGGTGAATCTGGAACAGGTAAAGAGCTAGTTGCTCGCGCCATACATAACTTATCATCAAGAGCAAAAGGCCCTTTTGTCGCAATCAACTGCGCCGCTATTCCAAAAGATTTATTAGAGTCCGAACTTTTCGGTCACATTAAAGGATCTTTCACTGGTGCTACGGATAACAAGGATGGAAAGTTCGTACTTGCTAATGGTGGAACAATTTTTTTAGATGAAATTGGCGATCTGTCTTTAGAAATGCAGGCCAAACTTTTAAGAGTTCTTCAAGAAAGAACTGTCGAACCCATTGGATCAAGAATTTCGAAAAAAATAGATGTTCGTGTCGTATCGGCAACTCATAAGGATATTGCAGAGCTGGTCAAAAAAGAACTTTTCCGCGAAGATCTAATGTACCGCTTGAAGGTCGTTGATATTGAGCTTCCGCCACTTCGCGAAAGGCCACAGGACATCGAACTTTTAGTGGCGCATTTTACTGTGCTATTCAATCAGAAATATAATTTTGTTAAACATTTTCAGCACAGAACTCTAGAGGTTTTAAAAAGATATTCTTGGCCTGGAAATATTCGCGAACTTGGCTCTGTCATTGAAAAGCATCTTATCGAATGCAAAGGCACTGTGGTTACTCCGGAAGATTTAGATTTAAAACTTTACGAGGCCGAGCTTGCACAACCAGGGAAAGTGACGCTTTCGGTTTTTGAAGAATGCCAGAACAAATCTAAACTTGAATTCTTGCATAAAACGATTGAACAAGTTGGTTCAAAAGCAGAGGCCTCAAGGCGGCTTGGAGTCACGCCAACACATCTTCAGTATTTACTGAATGACTCGAAGGCTGCCAAAAAGAAAAAAGATACAGACAAATTGGAAAAACAGCCCGGAGCAGCAGTCTAAATAACCTGTTAGATACTGCACTTTTTTCGCACCGCACTTCCCTGGAAGCCATGCAAGAAGCCAAAAGCATGGAAAGTGCGCCGCGCACTAAAATGAGCTTTTCAAATTTATAATTTTAGTGCATGGTGCACTTCCTATGCGCCAAACCAAAAACTTAAGGAGAACTGTTTTCATGAAAATCCATGAAGTTCAAGATCATACGCATACTATCAAAAGCCTTCTCCTTACAGTACAGGTAAGCGATAAAATGCATGCTCTTATTGTTGAAGGTCCGGCGGGCTGGGGAAAAACGACTGCCGTCGATGAGGCCATGAAACAAGCCGGTGTACTTGGAGTGCATCTTGGCGCGTATTCAACACCACTGAATCTTTTTAATTTTTTACATGAACATTCAGATAAATTTATCATGATTGATGACTGCGCGGGGCTTTTTAGCGATCAAAGCTCGATGGCAATTCTTAAAGCGGCAACATGGGGACAATCTAAGGGACGCGTTATTCGCTGGGGATCAACAACAAGTAAAGCTGCTATCGATGAATTCGTATTCAATGGTAAGTTGATTATTATATGTAACTCTTTCCCGTCAACACCTGATGCCGAGGCTGTCAGATCCAGAAGCTTTCCGTTTCGAGTTGATATGACGATCAGTCGTGCAAAAGAACTTTTGATAAAAGCTGCCGCTGACAAAAGCTGGTACCCAGATACTAAAAAATCACAAGCTGTCGCAAAATTTTTAAGTTCTCGTTTGACGGATAGCGCGCTGACGCAAATCAGCTATCGAACTCTACAGATGGGATACGAACTAGCAAAACATAATGGCGATCAATGGGAAATGCTTTTAAATGCGATGATTATTTCAAATCCTGAAGATCCTAAGAAATTGATTCGTAAACTGGCTAAACAAGAACTAAAGGTTAAAGATCAGCTGCAAAGATTCGAAGAAGTCACTGGTCTTAAACGTCGAACGTTTTTTAAATACCGCAAAGAAATGAATTTGGGGAAATGGTGATTGCTTTTTGAAAATTAACTTCACTACATATTTATTGGCTTGACCATTTTTTTAATTTTTCTAAGGCTTCTTTTTCTTCATAAGTCATATCTTTCCAACTTCTTCCGGTTAGCTGGGTGTAGGATTCAACGATGGCCTGAACCAATCTTTGCTTTGTGACTTGGTTAATCTTCATGTCATCAATGACGGTTTCAAGCTTTTGCAGATTTAAAATTTCACGAAGGCCAGAAAGTTTGCTGACATCAGATTTAGTAATTTGGATCTGTGACACAGCTTTGTCGATCTGATCTTTATTGCCAGGCTGCCTAGGGTCGATATTAATTTTTTGAAGTTGCTCGTTAATTTCAGCCAAAGTTCTTCCAGAAAGTTTTTCCACAGTCGCAAAAGCTGCCGGATCATAGTTTGACGAAACACCAACGACCGAGTCAATCATCCCAGAATTCATTTCTCTGAATGTCGGCTTCGTTGTTGAAAGTTTGCTGTTCATTGATAAAGCTTTAAGAGTTTCATTAACTGAATCACCAATCGATACAAAATTCATATTAATCTGAACAGCACTCGGAATTTTTTTTCTAGCCTCTTCAATTCTTTGCATATCAATCGCTGAGCCACCGTCAGTGAATAAGACCATATTCGCCTTTTGAAATAACTTTTCACGACCTTGACCTGATTTATTCTGATAGCTTGAAGAAATTAAACTGTAAAAATTTTCAATGACTTTTTGAATATCTGTTCCGCCCGCTGCTTGGGTGCGCATGTTCATTTTTTTAGCTAAAAAATTCTTTGCATCCTCGCGTGAGGAGATATGAACGCCTTCGTAAATCTTATCATCAAACGGGATTAAATAAATTTCATGCGTTGGTCTTCCGATGGCATCGACCTCTGACAAAGCCTTGTCTGCAAAAGCCATTAATAGTGCATCTACTGTTTCTAAAGGATGACCGTTCATAGAGCCTGAAATGTCATAGTACACAACAGAGACTTTTCTCTCGATTGGATTTTTAGGGTTTGGAACCCGGCGTGTTTCAAGACTTCCCATAGCAAACTGACGACCTTGAAGTGTCGGCGCAAACATATTTTCACCAGGGCGTAAATTCCAAAGCATTTTTGCGAAATCCAGTGGATTTCTAGTTACGATCAGATCTTGTCGTGGTTTTGGCAGGATACTTCTGTTTAATGTAGGCTCATCTTTCCATTGCGGCTCTTGAGATGAGTTTAATGTCATTTCAACGAAATCATTCACTGCTCCCATTTGAAGAAGTGGCTTTAATTTTCCGGAAACTAAGTCATTTGCAAGTTTGATGTTTGATGAAGTCCCTAATTGGTCAAAATCTTTTCCGTACTGACGACGCAGCCATTCTTTTGAAACATTACCTGGTAAGTCTTTTAAAAGCTGATCAACCACATCAAATTCTTTTGAATTCTTGTGCTTCACTTGATCCAACATGGATGAGATTTTTTGAATTGTAGTTAACGCTTCAATTTCTGCGCGTGTTAAATTGCGATATTCAGAAAGTGTTAATAGAAGACGTTCCGCGATCATCATTTTTTGTCTTGCGTCGCGAGATTTATTTTGTCCGAAGTCAACTCTGATTTCGTTAATCAAATGACTTAGCCCTTGAAATTTAGAAAATTTTGATTCATTTAAAATTCCAGATATTTTTTGTTCAGATCTTTCAACTGGATTTTTCCAGTTCGGCTGAGCTTTTAAGTTTGTTAGAACTTGATTCGACTCATCAATGAATTTAGTTTGATGACCATCATAGATCAGATGTTCTAAAAACATCAATTCGTTGCGTTTTAAAAGTTTATCAATCAAAGCTAAGTGCGATTCATCTTTTTGTCTTTGCGTTGATTTGGCTTTAATTAGCTCATCGATTTTTCGGGTCTCGCCATCGATGACTTCATCTTTTCCAGATTTACCGCCTTTACTTTCGCCAGCTTCTTTTTTATCAGACTTATCTTTTTCTTTGCCGTCTTTAGCATCTTCGTCTTTTTTCTCTGATTTTTCATCAGTGTCTTTATCTTTGCTGTCAGACTTAGATTTTTGTTCGCCTTTTTTTTGGTCAGGCTTGCTATCTTTGGGCGGTGATTCTTGTGGCTCTTCTCTTTGCAAATCAGTAGGGGCTGAGTCAGAATCAGGTGTATTATTTTTTGGCGTCATATCAAATGGCCTCCAGCTTTTACCGTCATAGACCTCAAGCCATGCGTGGGCTGGGTCAGAGGATCTAACAACATGGAATTTATTATTTTCAATAGTTTTTGTGCCAGCCGAAGTTCTGCCTCCAGCTATGCGTACTTGGTGACCTAGAACATCTCGAAGTAAAATAGCACCGATCCACGCGGCCCCATCACAGTTAAATGCGCCAGCATTAGCCATCGCCATTGGTTTTGGCATTTGTGATAACAGCGTATTCATTTTTTGGTCAATTCTGGAAAGCTCAGCTGCATCAATCTTATCGCCTTTTGAGTAATATAAAAATCCACCATCTTCAGAGATATATTTTTCCATTCTAGCCGCAGCGTCTACGGCTGAAAGGCCTTTTAAGCTTTCAGTAAAAGTGATTAAATGCTTTGGCCAATTCGCGGTAACGTCAACCCCAACGGGTCGGCGCAAACTTGAGTTATGCTGTTCATCAATAATTCGACTTAGTCCTATTGTAACTTTATCTTTAGAGCTTGGATAAAGCTTAAATTCTCCAGGGCCAATTTCTTTAATCTCATAGCCGATGTATTTTCCGGGAACAAGTGTGTATCCATAGGGAACCGGAACATCGACTTCGGATTCGCCAAGAGAATCAATAATCATTTTTTTCGTAAAAGAATTTTCACGAACTAAAGCGTTTCGTTGAACGGGATTTGATGACCAGTCTTTAAGATCAAAAAGGTCATAAATTTTTTGTCTTAAAAGGCGCTTTGGCACATCAGCATCGGTCATCAAAATGTCGGCGCTTTTTTTCTTGCCGCCATCTTCGCTACTTATGTCCTTATTTTCAGGCTTGTATTTATCTTCTGTTTTATTCCATTTTGGTGGTTCGTCATCTTCGGGCTGATCTTTTTTATCTTTTTTCTTTTTCTCTTTCTTTTCCTGCTTCTTTTTTTCTTCCTCTTGTTTTTTAGTCTCTTTTTCGATTTCCTCTTTAGTTCTTGGGAACTCAACGCGAGATTCGATTGAAGAAATATATTTTAAAGCCTCAAGGCTTGCAAAAATTTGAAGGGCCGAGTTTGGTTTACCACTTACAGAAATAATCTGATTAGCGGCTAGCCTTTTTAAAGTAATAAAGTCAGCATGACTTAATTTTGGCAGCCGATCAGCTTCGATCAGTGTCTTTAAGAGTGGAAGCTCTAGGACCATTGATTTATAGACGGCCCCAATTCTATTGGCATCAGTTCCAGCCGTTTCTAAAGGGTTTTGAAGATGAGTGACGTGTTTTTCTAACGACTGTCTAATCTTTAGCCACAGTGCAGGTCTTGGACTTAAATCAGATTTTTTATAAAATTGTTCCCAAGATTCATTAGTCGAAGTTAAAGACTTGTTTTGAGTTTTAGCTGTAGAAGTCGGTGAAAAAAGATCCTCGCAGCGATTAGCCGCATGAACATTGGCCCCTGTAATATGAAGAGCTAATATTAAAGATAAGTACGAAATAAGTTTTTTCATTATAAGTATTTAATGCAAGACAGGGGCCTGGTGGACTGTTAAGAAATCATCTAAGTGAATCAAACTGAGACACTTTTTTTTCAAAAATAATATGAGTCCTTTCAAATGTTTCAAAGTGATACGTAAACACATGACGGCATAATTATTGTATCAAATGTAATTATGGAGAATCCTATGTCAAAAATATTTGGTTTAAAGACATCTATAATATTGTTAGCTTTAACTGGAAATGTACTTTCAGCAAACGCCGCTGTTAGATGTGAAGATCTATTTATAGATAAAGGGTTTCAAAAAGCGTCGCCGCAGGTTGTACTTAAACCCACAGTAAGATCATCCGAGACCTCTTGGGCTGAATCTGTCAACGCATTAAAACAGATTGATCAAGCAGTTTACGGAAGATCTCAAGTTATTGAAGCCTTAGCGACAGCTATATTAGCCAAAGAATTCGTGTGGATCAATGGAGAGCCCGGCGGAGCTAAAACATTTTTATCAAGGATCATGTTTCAATCTGTATTGAATTCAATTCCTGAAGGCGATAAAAAAATATTTCTACTTCAATTTCATAAACTTATTTCAGAAGGAAAAATTTCGGGATTTCAAAAATTTTCAAGCATGATGAAAGAAGGAAAATACGAAATTGAAACTGCAAGTTCACTTGTAGGGGATAAATTTTTATTTTTGATCGCTGATGAAGCTGAAAAGTCAAATCCGGCTGTTTTAAATGCTCTTTTATCTGTATTAAATGAAAGAAAAGCTTTCTTAGGTTCAAAAGTAGTCGACAGTATCTTAGCTAGTGGTGTGTTCACATCGAATAAAACAACAGGTGAATTTATTCAAGGCTTCTATTCTGATCGTCCATCCGGTGAAGCGTTGCTAGATCGCATGGCAATTAAAATACACATCCCGAATCAACAGTTATCAAGTCGCGAAACGATTGCGATGTATGACCTTGTTAAAAATCCACAAAAATTAAAAATCAATCTGCCGTTAAGAGAACTAGAAACATTAGTAAATAAAGTTAAAATTTCAGACGACATGATGGCAGACATCGTAGAAATTGCTAGAACTTTTGATCGCTATGTGACCAGCAAAGCTGATAAATCACGGGAGCAAGTCAGATACGGTGAAGCAGAAAGTGAATACTTTCCAGCCAACCAGTTCTCGAATCGCTCAGTCAGACGGATGGTTCAAGTTTTTAAGGCCTCACTTGTAGCTCATCAATTGATGCAAGGTGTACCGTTTGAGAAAGTGCGACTAACTCCGCAAAAAGAAGATTTAGCACTTTTGGCTAAAAGTGCGCTCTATATTGGTCCTTCTCAAGTTAGACTTAAAACTTTTAAAGTCACTGAAATTAAAGACGGAAAAATATTGGCTGGCGGAATTCAAGTCCAATCGGATCTGGGTATAAAATCACAGCTTCAGGTCGAATACTCGCCGTATGACGGAAAACTTTTCCTTCAAGATCTGGAAGGAAACACGCAAATCATTTTAAAATTAGAAAATCAGTCTGGCCAAAATAAGTGGGTTATTGAAAGCAAATCACCTGAATTTAAAGATTACTCGGTTGATGATAATAGCATTGGCAATCGACTTAATGAAATTTTAACTGCTAATAAAGTAGACTTAGCTAAGCCACAATTTGAAATTGATTCGGCAGCTATTGATAAACTTTTAGCTAAAGGTACAGTGAAAGAACGAACGGCTAAAGAGCTTGAAAGTATTAAACAAGATCTTCAGCAATTTGCGGAAACTTTAAATCAACAATCCGATAAAAGCACACAGCGCCAAGCCCAAGCCGTACAAAAACTATTGCCGCCACGTTCGCTCAAAGAGATCAGAGCTTTTAGACGTGAAATGATGACAGCACCCGAAAAAGAGCGCGTTGGCAGATACTATGATTGGATGGGATACGAAGTAAAAGCCATCAAGCAAAGATTTGTCGAGCTTGAACATTCTATTGAAGCTCATTTGACAGGGATTTTATCAGAAAATCATCTTTATGTCTTTGGTCCTCCGGGCGGAGCAAAGACAGCACTTGCTGAAGTGATTTTAAAGTCGGAACTAAAAAAACTTAACGCTGATCAGATTGACGCTTTTACTAAAAAAGTTTTAACCAGTAAAAAAGCTGATCAAAAATTTATCCGTGCAGTTTTAGAAAAAATGCGCGGGGAAAAGCCAAAAGTGTTTGAGCGATTTTTGCTTCAGTTTCATAAATTACTACCAGAAGGCGTTTTAGTTGGGTTTCCAAAAATTGAAAAGCAACTTAATCATGGTATCGAAGAAATTGAAACATCGACAAGCTTAGCATCAGAAAAATTTATTTTTGCTATTCTAGATGAAGTTGATAAAGCCAATCCACAAACGATTACCGCCCTTCTTTCGATTTTAAATGAACGCGAAGTTTTTGCGGGAAATCAAGTTATTAAAACAGCACTTCGAACAGCCATTTTAACTTCTAATAAAATGCCAAGTGAATTTTTAGATTCTTATCACGAGGACAGATCCACGGGCGAAGCCGTCATGGACCGAGCGGCAAATAAAGTTTACGTTTCTAATAAAATATCATCTGAAGCTGCGCTAACACAGTTTTTATCAAATCTTGAAAAAGGCATTTCACCAAACTGGAAAGGTCTTTTAGCTGTTGGCGAATTAAAGCCGTTAGTAGATCAAGTTGAATTTGAAACCCCTGCTGTGAAAGAAGCTTTAGCAAAGATTCAAGAAAAGTTTTTAAGCTTAAGAATCAAAAAAGAAGAAGAAACTCGCAAAGCTAATAAAATGGACCCTCGTGAATTTCCTGATTACTATGTTTCTGCCGCAGGAAGTGCTTCTGATCGAACCGTAATTAAATTAATCGATCAATTCAAAGCCAGGTTTATCGTTCATCAAATGATGCAAGGTGTGGCTTTTAAAGACATTAGAACCACAGTTGCGATGAAGGATTTAAATCTTTTCTTTGAAGGTCTTGGTTACTGGGCGCCGCAAAAAATCACAAGCTCTTATAATCAAGATGGTACATTAGAATTTAAAAATGATTCAGCTGTCATCGAAAGACTTCTGGGGTCAGGCGTGCTGGATTCACGCACGAGATTTCACTTAGAAATGATGATCGATGAGGCCCGTGATTACGTTCAAGTTGTGAATTCTGTCACGCAGGATTTTATGTCTGAGTACAAATCTGAAATTACCAAATATCCTGAGTTATTTCCGGGCTTAAGCCAAAGTAAAATACCAGCGGATATTCAAAAATCAATCGGCATGGCTATCGAAAATTTATCAAGATTCAGACTAAAACTTGAAACTGACAAAGTTCAAGGCGCAAGTTCGTTACAGTTAACCGCGCTTAAGCAAGATTACGTAAAAAAAGAGGCCGAGCTTATTAAGTATCTTGAAGATCATAAGATTATGACACGTGATCAATTAAAAGAAAAAATGAAAGAGATCATTTTAAAAATCCAGGCTGAAACTAAAGACACAGGTAAACAGGAAGAAAAGAAAAAAGAAGAGCAGAAAAAAGTTGTTAAAGAAGCTCTTGATCCTGTGAATTTGGCCAAGAAAATGACTTTTCATGATTTAACACCTGGAAAATTCAAAATGGGTGATGCTCAAATTGATACGAAAATCAAAAAGCCCTTTGCGATGATGCAAACGCAATTCACGCAAATGATGTGGGCAAGACTAAAAGTTGCCATGGGTGAAAAAGATCTTGGCAAAATTAATCCATCAAACTTTAAAACTGGCACTGATAGTTTGCTCGTAAATATTGAAGGCATTGATGTCCAGATGAAGCCTGACCATCCGGTTGAACAAGTGAGTTATGAAGACGTTCAGGAGTTTATCGTGGGTTTAAATAAACTTTCGAATTCTGGCGATGCGAAGAATCAGGCCGTGCTAGATAAATTGATTCCAGGTCATAAAAAAGGCGACATGTACGACTTACCAACAGAAGCTCAGTGGGAGTTCGTCATGCGAGATCGTGGCCAGGCCAACAAAAAACATTTTGATCGTGACGACGAGGCCGATGTACCGAACCACGCTTGGTTTTCTGGAAACGCTGGCAGTCAGACACACGCTGTTGCGACAAAACAAGCGCGCATGATTGATGGAAAGCCTTTTCATGACCTAGAAGGCAACGTGTGGGAATGGAATAAAGATTGGTACGATGGCACACTTAAAGGTGGTATAGATCCACAGGGTCCTGCAAAGGGCTCTGGCCGCGTCATACGTGGCGGTAGTTGGTACGGCGATGCGCGGTTCTTGCGTTCCGGTTATCGCAACGACGGCTCGCCTGGTGATCGTGGCATCAGTGTGGGGTTCCGCCTCGTGAGGACTAGCCCGTAACTCTTGGCCCTTTTTACCTTTTACCCTAGAATGGCTGGAGGCAAAGGAATTTGAGAAAAGGCGTAAGCCCGCTGAAAGCGCGGCTGTAGTCCTCAAATTCCTTTGGCGTAAGCCAAAATTTTAAATTTTTTTGATTATTTTTCGCTCTGCGCAACAAAAGCGCCTACTAAATTTAATTTATTTTCAAATTTATTTAACCGATTCACTTGGTTGCTCGGTCATTAGCGGCAATACCCAAAGGGGGAATCATGTTGATCAAGGTCATCTCTTTGGCTTTTGATACGCTTTACGGCGGGTTCAATGACGAAGATGTTCGCGAATTCATAAAAGATAAAGAAATTATCTCAGTTACCGACTATCATTTTGTAAAAAATGATGTGCCTTACCTAACTTTTATTTTCCGGTACTTTCCCCACCGTGCAGAGATGGAATCTAAAGCAGATGCGAAAAATAATAAGCGCGAGCCAGATGATGATTGGAAAAAATTATTATCTGAAGCTGATATGGGTTTATTTAATCTTCTACGTGAGTGGCGAACTCAGCGCTGTAAAAAAGAAGGTGTCCCCCCGGCGGTTCTCCCTTAAAACTGTAGGCCTTGTATCTTGAGTCATGGTGTGCCAAAACCCCGGCCCAAGGGCCGAAGAAGGAGCACCAGATGAAGAAGAGATTCAGCGACGACCAGATTATTGGAGCCGTCAAAAAACTCGAAGCCGGAACACCGGCAAAAGAACTTTCTCGCGAGATCGGGGTCACGATTCAAACGCTGTACCACTGGAAGAAAAAATTCCGAGGCATGGATGTGACAGATGCACGAAGATTGAAGGAACTCGAATCCGAGAACAGCAAACTTAAACGAATCGTTGCTGATCAAGCCCTCGACATTGTCATGCTCAAGGATGTGAACTCAAAAAAGTGGTAAGGCCCAAAGCTCGAAGAACAGAGGCTCTGTATCTTGTCGAAAAGTACAAGACTGCAAAGGCCAGATGTAGTCGTCTCTTGGGCCTGAGCATTTCAACATTTTCCTACAAAGCTGAACCCAGCAAAGATGCTCCTGTTCGCGACAAGTTGATGGCGTTGGCTGGCGAGAACAAACGCTTTGGTCATCCAAGGCTTTTTGTTCTTTTAAAGCATGAGATGCCAGAGATAAATCACAAGCGATCCCACCGCATTTACACTGACCTTGATCTTCAACTTGAGAGGAGAAAACGAAAAAAACTTGGCAGCCATCAAAGGCTTCCACCCACGAGAGCAACGGAGCCTGATCAAGTCTGGGCGATTGATTTTATGTTTGATTATCTAGAGACAGGACGAAGACTGAAGACGCTGACTGTGGTGGATGAGTGCTCAAAAATTTCTCCAGGGATTTTGGTTGATCATTCCATTCGAGGAATTGATGTCACAAAGTTCTTGGATCACCTAGCCTCTGGAAATTATCCCAAGATCATCAGAACAGATCAAGGGACAGAGTTCACATCAAGAGCAATGTTGGACTGGGCCTATCGGCACAACATCAGGCTGGAGTTCACCAAGGTCAGAAAGCCGAATCAAGTTGTTGAAGCATTTAATTCTCGAGTTCGAGATGAGTGTCTCAATGAGCATGTCTTTTTCTCGTTACAAGATGCCAGAGAAAAGATCGATGACTGGCACTGGAGGTACAACAATATCAATCCGCACTCAGCATTAGGAATGAAGTCACCATTAGGATTTGCAAAACAAAGAGAAGTTATGCTAGCAAGCTAATGCCACCTGACTTAGGATCTCTGACTCACAGAATCTTGGGAGAACCGCCCGGGTATCACTGTTTTAAAAAGTCAGTAAGGATCGCTAAAATGACCTAGTCAGTAAAGCGATCCTTTTGTACAAGGCCGTGGGGACGTGGTCTCATTTTCATTGAAATTTAAGTTAAAGACTTGTTAGGACCGCTAAGTTTTGGTTTCCGTCCCCATTTTAAAGGCTACAAAAGGCTAAAGCGAATATGTTGGCGCTGGGCTTCAGTTGGATTCCCTTTTGTTCATTAGATCGACATTACATTTTTATCTGTCTAAAATTAATTCATCTATTAATTTTAATTTATATGAGCTATTTTACCGTAACTTTAAAAACTATTTCAGTTTGAAAATAAGTGAATTTGAAAATGGGGGTATTTTATGAACTTATCAATTAAATTCTTGATCTTGGTTGTTGGACTATTTGCAGGCTTAGTCGCCTCTGCTAAACCGCAGGATACTTGTCATGGCAAACCAAATTTTGAATGCCGGTATGAGGAAATGAGCATTTATCATGGCACAGGTCGATGGCAAATCTACGACAACTGCAAAGAAATAGATATTTTGTTCGGAGAAAATATTTCGGTAACATCTGCGGTTGAATGTGAAGCGCAAATTAATGATCTTTTTAAAGATGAAGGTTTGTTTTGCAGTAATGACACATCCATGTACACTTCTGTTTTAAAATTTGCCTACGTAGATAAAATTGCGAATAAATTTGAGGTTAAGAATTTAAAAGTCATTGTACCCAGAGCTGAAGATTACAAAAGATGTGAACGAGAGATTGCTGAGCGAACGCAATTTGACGGCTGGATGTGTAATGAGGACAACGCGTTCTCTTCTTTTTCTGAAATATGGGTTAGAGCAGCCGAACTTTTCAAGGTAGAGAATGGCAAAATTGTCGCCAGCTACATTCTCCCTACTGAGGCTCCAAGGTCGCAACCCGCGCAACAATGCAATATAGCAAAAACTATTGGTCTAAAAAATAAAGGTTTCTTTTGCCTTGGCCAATTTCTTTGGAGTCTAGAAACTAATAATCTTGAGTTATATGGCAGGACTTCCAACAGAGGTGGTGGCACAGCATTTAATCAAGACATGAGCTGCAATGATGTTCTCAAAACAATTGAACAGCATAACGGTCGGTACTGTCATACCAAAAATAGCT
>JAYUTU010000071.1:0-6673 GCA_043754975.1 Bdellovibrionales bacterium
ATAGAATTTAGCTGTTAATAAAAACTGAGCTCTGATTTCCGTTTTTAGTGCGGTTACAACTTTGGGTTCACTTTACGCGCTGGTTTCTTGCCAGCCCGAAGCACTGTTAATTCAAATTACTACCATTCAAAATGCGTACTGAATTTGAATATTAGGCATCAATTAAAAACTAGATCTGCCATGAATGCTTTTGATAAGCGTGTTCGATTTTCGCTTAGGTTGGCATCAGCATAGTAGTGCGCCAGGATCTGCATGTAGCTGCGGCCCATTTTTGCTTGGGCCATCGCCCCCCACTGGCAAAGACCAGCACCATGGCCGTAACCTTTTCCACGCATTGTAATTTGAGCTGCTGTCTGTTCTACAGTAATTGGCGAATTTCTAATTTGCGAAAATCCGAAAATTTGTCTTATTTTCTGTAGTGGAAAGACCTCGTTCACAAAACGTAACGACTGAATACGCCCCTGAAATAAATCTTCGATTTGCAGTGGCCCATTGATTTTTAACTGCGTGAAAAAATCTTCAGCAGGTACTTCAAATTTCCATTCGTTCGAACGCCGCGCAAGGCACCATGGATCCACTGCAGTTCCTGAATTAACAGCATCCTTCCAAACTTTAGACGCAGGAATAGTTTGCCCCCCACAATCGGCATGATAGAAGGCCTTTAAAATTCTATTTTTTTGATCTCTTAATATGATCTGATCTGTAAGGGCAACAGCTAATTTTGCTTTTTCAGAGCTGGTTACGGCAAATACTTGATCCATCTGATTCGTATCCAGATGAAAGACTTTATTCTGGCGTTCTTTAATTTTTGCTAGCGCATAGGATCTAGCAATAACGGCTTGCGCCTTTAAGGCTTCTAAAGGCCAAGCTAACGGCATCTCTTTTGAAATCACACCTGCTAAGTACGTATTAAAATCAAAAACAGATATCACGTCGTACCTATCATTTGCTTTTTTAACTATAAAATTTTTAGCAGCTAAGATCTTTCCGTCATAAACTAAGGATTGGCCCTCAGCGATCCAAACACTCTTCGAGATGGGCTTGATTCGCGCTTCAGGAATTTTAGGAAACGTAGTTAAATCAGCAAAAAGTCTCAGTCGAACTGGAAAATCTTGTGCCGACGAAATGCCGAACGAGCAAAAAATTAGGAAGAAACCGATCACAAATCTCATGAGCCAAATTATCCCCGAGCGCAGAACCTACGGCCAGGAAGAGTTTACCTAGACCGCTATGATCCCTTCCGAAGTCTAGTCACATTCCGAGCGAAAGCTCATTTTTTAATTGATTGGCCTTAGATTTCAATTCGTTGGTCGGTTATTTAATTCGTTGCAAAAATATTTGCATGTCAGACCATGCGGTCTTTTTTAGTTCCGGTGAAGTTAATAATAGTCTTGGCGAGTATGTTTCAACTGTGTTGGGGGAATGCCCTGTTGTAATTACGGAGCTTAATTTCAGTAAATACTCAGGTTGGTACAATGCCAAATCTGAGGAATCAATAACAATAAAAGATTTTGAATCTAACTGTAATGCCGAAATCATTTTTTCAAGTAGTTCACGCTCGGCTGCAGAAAACAAATTAAAATCCACTACAGAAATAACTATTTTCTTTGCGGTCAGCTGGTCATCTATAAAAAAAAGATGTTCTATTCCTAAAACATCTTTTACATAATTTAAGTAATCCTGAATTCTTTTCGCCACGCCTTTTTATACGCTGTTCGTTAAAAATTTTCTACTTTTTTAATGCGATTGTCTTTGGGTTCAACGCCCATATTTAAGACTGGCTTCTTTGCTAACTGCAGATTAGCGACACTAGGTTTTTTATCACTCAGTGAAACTACTTTTCCTGGCTTTGCGGCATCAGAACTTGTACTTGAATTGATCATTTCGAACTTCCCAGCAGCCGCCAATTCGGGCTTCGGAGTTGGTTCACGTTTCACTTCAAGCTTCGCATCAGCCCGACCAGACTCACGCTTACTTACTTCACGCTTACTTACTTCACGTTTACTTACTTCTCGCTTATTAAGCTCGCGCTGACTGATCACAGGATTAATTTTTACCGACGGCGAAACGCCCTTCGAAGCTGCCTTCTTGCTTTCAGATGAGCTATTTCTAGTCTGAGCATGCCCGAATACAAAGTGCTCCATTGAGAAAATAATTTCCAGAACCTGGCTTGACTGATCCTGCGTGTCTGTCGAAGCCCTTAAGACATTTTCTGCAGCAGCTGCATTGTGCTGTGACGCTGAATCCAACTGAATCATAGCCTGGTTAATTTGTCTCAGACCAGAAGTCTGCTCCTGGCTTGCTTGTGCAATTTGTCCACTGAGCTCAGTGACTTGCTTAACCTGTTCAAAAATTTGATTTAACGATTTATTGCACTCAGCAGCAATTTGGCTTCCTCTTTCTACTTTGCTTAAACTTTCACGAATCATTAGATTTATCTCTTTGGCAGATGTGGAACTACGCTGAGCTAATGACCTGACAGCATCGGCAACAACTGCGAAACCTTTGCCTTGCTCGCCTGCACGTGCTGCTTCAACAGCTGCGTTTAAAGCCAGAAGGTTTGTTTGAAATGAAATGTCATCGATGACATTAACAATATCTTCCATCTTTTTCGAGTCGCCTTTAATTTCTTCAATAGCTTTTGTTAACGATAGAATATTTTTTTCACCAGACTCTGCGATGTTCTTTGTGGATTCAGAGACAGAGTAAACTTTTTTTGAATTGTCTGTATTTAAACTAATCATGCTAGAAAGTTCTTCTAGGGAAGCAACCGTTTCTTCAAGAGAGCTTGCTGTTTCTGTAGCGTTCGCGGACAATTGCATATTAGAATCTGAAAGACGCTGCGCCAAAGATTTTACTTTCATCGACCCATCACCAAGATTTCGTGTATAGAATTTAATATCATTCATTATTTTTCTGAGACCAAGTACTGCCGTGGCAATACCAGCAAATAAACCAAACAAAGTGACTAATAAGAAAATATTTAGTGCCTGAGCCCCACCCCAAAGATTAGCTTTTGTAGCCATATCTGCTTTGTCAAACAAAGCGCTGATCAGATGATACCCGTAGAGACCGGCGCCACTCATGATCGCAACCATAATACCTAGACAAATCCAAAGCTGACTCGATAAATTCCATTTTTTCACTCAGAAACTCCAGTTTTCAATTAATTTAAGCGGCTTGTTTATTTGGGTCATCTATCACGGACGATACAGACGCATAGATACGGTCAACATTAATAATAAATACGATATCATCATTTAATTTAAAGACGTTTTCGATATAACCCTCTTTTTGCAGAGACGATGCCAACGTACTATCTTGATCAAATTTAACGTTCGAGCAATCTACCACATCGTAAACGGCGTCGACTAAGCAAGCAATTTGACCTCTGCTTGAATTGATGAACACGTAACATTGTTCTTTGGTTTTCTGCTGATTATCTTGATTAAAAAGAATTCGCAGATCAATAACCGGAATAATTTGACCACGCAGGTTCATCATCCCAAGCAAGTGCTTCTCAGAGAGCGGCACAGTTGTGATCTTAGGTGACTGCTCGATGCCTGTTACACAATGCACATCCAAGCAAAAACTTTCAGGGCCCACTTTAAAAGTTAATATTTGATTCATAATATGATCTCCAGTTACCTCATGTTTCGGCTCCTGAACTCAAAAACTATAGTCGAGTTTCCATACTTTTTTTGTTTTGTGGCGCCGAATCTTTCCGCCCGACCTGCAGCTCTATTAAATCAAACGTCGCTTGCAGTTCTGTCCATCCGTCGCTCGCAGCGTCAGATGCCGCATCAGACCAGGCAAAAGTCTGTCGTCAGAAGTCGAGTCTTGATGGGGTGATTTAACGCCTGTCTCAAAATGAAATTACCTTTAAAAAATCAGGACTTTAAAACTCATACAGCGCTGCCGAAATGTGTTCTATGTCTGATGAACAATTTTATAAAGAATTACAGGGCGACTTCTACAAGGAATCACTGGATCTCATCGAAAGATTTGAATCAGTGCTACTTAATAACGAGCAAATTAGCAATGAAAATACCAACGAATTGTTTCGTATTGCTCACACAATTAAAGGTGGATCTGCAGCGGTCGGACTGCTCGAAATATCTACCTACACGCACAAAGTTGAAGACTTCCTTTCACAGTATAAAAACAAATGCGAGTTGTTCACAAAAAAAACAGTATCCTTATTTCTAGAATTTAGTGACCTTCTACGAACTGAATTCATCGCAAAACTCTCAGAGATGCCCTCTGAATGGAATCCCTCTGCACACTTAGAGCGGATCCGAAATTTTTCCGACGAAGGCGTTTCAGCAGCAACAGCTCCAACATCGGTGGCTGATCTTTCCGCCGATATCGCCTCTGATCCTCTAGAGGTTTTGAATGAACTTGATAGCGAAATAGATTTCGAAGCGCACACACCAAAACCAACGGCTGCTGCATCTGACAAAAAAACGACGCTCACCCCAACTGAAGCAACACAAAAAACGAAGAAAACTAGCATCCAAGTAAAAGTTGATAATGACCGACTTGATAGCATTTTTAATACTATCGGCGAAGTCGTCGTCATGAAAAATCAGATGAAGGAACATTTGCTCAGAAACTTAAACGATGCAGCCTCTGTTACTTTGTCAGAAAGCTTAGATTTTATAATTAAAGATCTTTACGACAAAGCATTGGGGCTCCGACTCACCTCCATCCAGCCGATGCTGCAACGACTTCAACGCACTCTGCGCGATCTATCGATGCAATTAAACAAAGATGTTCAAGTGCTCATCTCGGGGGAAGAAACAGAAATCGATCGAACCTTATTTGATGCTCTCAGCGAGCCCCTGATCCACTTAGTTAGAAATGCAGTCGATCATGGCATTGAGTCTAATGTTGAGCGACTGCAATCAGAGAAAACTGAAAAGGCGACAATACATATTAAAGCTTATTACCTTTCTGGCCAAGTCGTTATCGAAATTTCTGATAACGGTCGCGGAATTGATCAAGAAAAAGTTTTCATGAAATGCAAAATGAAACAACTTATTCCTGATACTGCCAAGTTGGCAGATTACACTGACGATCAAATTCATAATCTTATTTTGCTTCCGGGATTTTCAACTGCAGAGAAAATAACTGACGTTTCCGGCCGCGGGGTTGGACTTGACGTGGTTAAAACAACAGTTGAAAAAATGATGGGAAAAATGTCTATAAAAAGCACTAAAGGCACGGGCACAACTTTTTTCCTGTACCTGCCTATGACCACCTCGCTCATTGATGGAATTGTTTTTGAAGTCGATAAGTCTCGCTTTATCGTTCCAGTGAATAGTATTAAGTCGATCATTCGAATTTCTAAGGACAAATTAACACGCTCACCAGGTGGCGAAATTTTTCTTAACCATCTTGATAGACCGATTCGTGTTATAAATTTAAATACATTCTTAAACACAGAAGCAAAATTCGTCGAAAAGGATGAATACGTAACAGTTATTTCTGAAATCAACGGAACACCGACAGCATTTTTATTTGATGAGGTCCAGAACCAGGCACAAGCAGTTGTTAAACCCCTCGCAGATGTGCAAAAAAGACCTCAGTACATCGGAGCCGCAGTCTTAGGTGATGGCTTCACTTATTTAATCTTAGATTTGGTGAGTATCCAGCTCAACGCTATCGAGCAAAAAAATCGCTCTGAACAGCGCAGCTCTCAAAAGAAAGAGCTTGCCGCATGAGCTCAGTCCCAGCATTTAAAATTCTAAGTTTTGACCTCGAAGAGGTCAACAAAAAGGAATTTATTTTCTTCTCAGAACTATTGCTGAAGTATTCTGGAATTCATTTAATCGAAAATGATAAAAACTACTCCTTACTTAATAATCGATTACGAAAAGTACTGCGTTCGCATGGCATCCAGAGTTTTCGAAATTTAATGATAGCTTTAGAAAAAAATCCTAGCGAAAAACTGAAGGAGGATTTTATTTGTTGCATGACAACGAATAAAACTGAATTCTATCGAGAGAAGGATCACTTCTCTCAATTGCCGGCACTATTAGCGGAACGCCTTTTGACGAAAGTACCAATTTATATCTGGTCTTCGGCCTGCAGCACTGGACAAGAGCCCTATACCTTAGCCATGCATTTTCATGAAAACTATAAAACCGAGGACTTTGAAAGAATTAAAATCTTAGCCACTGATATTGATTCGGATGTTTTGCATACAGCCACTGAAGGCTTTTACCAAGAGGCCCAACTTGAGGGTCTCAGTCAAAGCCAAATAAATAATTACTTCGATCCCGTAGCGAATTTGTTCACATTAAAAGATTTCATCAAAGACAAAGTCCATTTTTCAAAACTTAATCTTTTTGACTTCCCGTTCCCGACCCAAAAGAAGTTTGATGTTATCTTTTGCAGAAATGTTCTTATCTATTTCAAACCGGAAGACCGGCAGCGGGCCTGCGAAAACCTTCTTCACCACTTAAACATTGGCGGGTACTTAGTTCTTGGCCTTTCAGAAGCCGGTAGCGTGCAATTACCGAATGTCCAGAGTATAGGAAATTCGACATATCGGAAGGTAAGATGACAAATCATAAAATAAAAGTTCTTATTGTTGATGACTCTGTCATCATTCAGAAACTTTTGAAAAATTTTTTGAGCCGTGAACCTGATTTCGAAGTTGTTGGGG
>JAYUTU010000072.1:0-3030 GCA_043754975.1 Bdellovibrionales bacterium
GTGCTTTCTGATCCTGTTTTGTATAACGGACTCATTGCTGCCGGGGAGTCACAGGGTAGCCTTATTTTTATTGATATGCTGACGGGAATCAAAAAAGGCTCTTTTGAGCCAGGGCGTGGTGTCTTTTCAAGACCAACTGCAAACCCTAGTCGCCAAGCGATTTATTTTATCTCTGGCGAAGGAAACGCGTACTCGATTCGAGCTCAGACATCGACAAAAGCTTCTATCGAGTATTTGCAATAGTCGAGTATTTACAATAAAGGAGTTCCCGTGCGTAGTAGTGTAATCCTAATGGCTTTGTTTATTATAGGATGTTCGACAACGCCCTGTAAAATTGAAGAAAGAGCCGTTGTAGCAGCTGAAGGGATCGAGAGACCAATGACAGCAGACAAAGATCTTACGGCTCGTGTTCGCGTCTTTAAGCAGGACGGTTCGCAGCAGTGCGAGACCAGAAAAAAAACTGAGTTAAGTGTAATGCAAAAAGAACTGGGATCAATCACAGTATTTTCAGCTGAAAGCAAGCATGATGGCTTGATGCGAATTCAAATGTGTGGCCACCCCACGGGAAACTGTAATGTTTATGAAATTCTAAGCGCCGACATGGATAAGGCCCTGAAACTGGGATTTAAGAAATGGGTTCGTGATTAAGCAATTTCACGAAAGGTGTCGATCCTTTTGTCAGTCGCCTATTTTCTAACATCTCTAATTTGAGATCCTAGTCTTATTTTATTCAAATAATGTTAATATTCAACGAAACTAAAAGAAGTCGCTCGGAGGAATAGACATGAAACCATATAAAAACTCAGTCTTTAATAACATTGAATATTTTTTATATGAATTGAGACCGCATTTTTATGCGGCCTTAGCTGTCTATGCTTTCTGCAATTACAATCTCTCAAAAATAATGATTTTAAGCGGGGGTTTGCTTGCTGTTGCAAGTTTCTCTGTTTTTGAACTCAGGCGCGAGCACCGAGAAAAGATCATTCGATAAATTATTTTATTTCATCTAAATAATTGCCGGCTGACTCTGTTGGCCGAATATCTAAGTATTTTCCTGTTGTTGAAATCGATTCATGCCCTAATGTCTTCTGAACAACGTGAATCGGGGCACCCGCTTCGATCGAGTGGGTTGCACACGTATGACGTAGCCAGTGCGGGGATGGCTGTGTCGAGATCTTGGCGACGACTGCCGCTTTTTTTACTATTCTAAAAATTTGGCTCGGATTAAGCGGTTTTTCGATTCCCAATCCGATGTCTTTCTCTAATTGCTGATTGAAGCGGTTAGAACAGAACAAATGCAGCGTCTTTAAATTGATAATAAAATCGAAAATATCCGAACACAAGTGCTTCGGTAAATAAATAGAACGTACTTTTTTACCTTTACCTTCAACCAACAGGTAGTGAGATCCTTGATTTGATTTTTGTAAACTGGTGCGGCGTAGTTTACAAAGCTCGTCCACGCGAATACCAGTAAAATAAAACATCTTAAGAATTAAATTATTTCTAGGGTTAAGCTCTTTCTTAATCATCTGCTCAACTTGTTCCCGAGAAAGTACTTTGGAATAAAGTCGGTCAACGGTTTTAATTGTTTCTAACATGAGTGCTGGATTGCGTTCGGTGTAGCCCGTTTTTTGCGCGAAAGAAAATAATGACGACAGAGCGTTTTTATAAGTATTTCGTGTTGAATCTGAATGGGTGCCAAAAGTTTTAATAAATAGCGACAGGTGAGTCACTTGAGTCGTTTTCAAATACAAATCAGGATAAAAACTAAAAAATTCTTTTACGATGCGGCGGTAATACCGCTGCGTCTTTGCTGATTTTTGAAATAGCCACGAGCCGATGATGGCTAGATCCTCTAAATTTCTACCAGGAATAATGCTTAAGCTTTTGTTCATCGATTTATTTGCTGTAGTCACAGCTAAAGATATAAGCACAAAATAAAGCACGCACGAATACTAAACTAATCATGCATCCCTAAACTAGACCTTGATCCAGTAGCAATACGTGGCAGATTTGGCAGAATTTGTGTTATGAAAAAAACCTTAAGTGCTTTTGATTATCCAATTGTGATCCGCCAAAATCTGGGATTTATAACAATTAGCGTTCCGGATCTTAATATCATCATGACGGAAGAAATTCCTCTGACGAAAAAGTTAGAGAAAAACTTCCTTATGAAAATCGCAAAATCAGTGGGATTGACATGGGTCAAAGTCAGTTATCAAATTCACCGCAAACAAACCGCAAAGCGCCTTCCCTCAAAAACCAAAGATATTTTGTCACCACGGTTTAAGGCTAAGCCCTATAAAATTGCCCAGGCTTCAAAGGTTTTAGGGGTCTCTGAAAACACGCTCCGCAGGTTAGTGAAGCGGGGAGAAATCAGCTGTATCGAGACTCCCCGTGGCCATAGGCGTTTTACCGAAGTCGCTCTGAAAGCCTGGATGGACAGGCGCATCCGGGCCTAGAGAGCTAGAGAGGTTGTTAAAAACATGTGGATTTAACTAAAACACAACATGGATTTAACATGCAGTTCACAAAAATTTAACAGACTCTTCTACTTAACTTTATACGAATTTGACAAAATCTCATCGTGATTTGGTTTTCAGGGTCTTTTTCACTATTTCATTTCTTTTTACTTTCCTATGTTAATCTTTTTCTAAGTTGCAAAGAAATTGATTTCTTAAAAGGAAGTTGCAGATATGAAAAAAATAGCTTTTGTAAAAACCGCTACAAGCACACTGAATAGGATCAGCCCTTTAGTGCTTTTACTATTAGTTTCTGGATGTTCACCAAAGCGGGAAGCCTTTAATTCACAGTCCGCTTCACCTCCCCCGGCAGTAAACCCAGTCGTGACACCAGAGCCTAATCCAGCAGATGCCTACGAAGTATCTTGGACTCATCCTGAGTATCCAAATTATATCTCTTTCAGTGTTAAACCCGGAGTGAATTTAGATTATAAAAGAATCAATATCTACACTGACACCCAATGCTTAGACCTGGTTGATATTGTAACACCTGAAGTTTTACAGAGTT